>NZ_LUNF01000133.1:0-19710 GCF_001626145.1 Aeromicrobium sp. REDSEA-S32_B7 | reverse complement strand
ACGCAGCCCCACCCGAGGACGAAGCCGCGCCGACGCACCCCCACCCGAGCACGAAACCGCGCGGACGCAGCCCCACCCGAGCGCGAAGCCGCGCCGGCGCAGCCCCACCCCAACACGAGCCACACCGGCGCAGCCGCAGGTCGAGGGAGAAGCCGCATCGACGCACCCGCTGGCGCGGTGCGTAGGGTTCACGGCATGACGAACTTGCTGGGTGAGCCGCCGGAGACGTTCCTTCCCGAGGACCCGGGCGCGCAGGAGCTGGCGTCGGGCACGTCGGCGCGGACCGTGGCCTCGGAGCACCCCGACTCGGTGCTGGCGTGGGCGCTGCTGGCGCAGGAGGCTCTGGACGCCGGTGACGACCTGGAGGGCTATGCGTTCGCGCGCACGGCCTACCACCGCTCGCTCGACGCGCTGCGTCGCAACGGCTGGAAGGGCTTCGGGCCCGTGCCGTGGTCGCACGCGCCGAACCAGGGCTTCCTGCGCTCCCTCGCGGCGCTCGCCACCGGATCCGAGCGGCTCGGCGACGACGCCGAGGCGCACCGCTGCCGCGAGTTCCTGCACGAGTCGAGCCCCGAGGCGTACGCGCAGCTCGTCTGAGCCGCTCCGCCCAGATCGTCGGCCCCTTCGTTCGTCGACGCTGTCAGTCCTCCAGCGGCGGGGGCGCGTCGGCGGGGGCGCGCAGCCTCAGCCGACCCGGCTCGACCACCCAGTGGTGCCGGGGGCTCGCGTCGCAGATCTCGCCGTCGAGGTTGGCCTGCAGTGCCTCGCCCTGCACCACGACCTCGCGACCCTTGAGGTAGACGACGTCGTCGCGCATCGGGTGGCGGCCGCGACGCAGGCGGTACGCGTACCCGAGCCGCTTCCACCGGGCGTGCGCCCACACGACCGCGACGTCGAGGCTCCCGTCGAACGGGTCCGCGGCGGGGAGCAGCGGCGCGCCGCCCCCGACGTAGCGTCCGTTGCCGACGGCCACCTGGATGAGTCGGCGGGGCGAGTCGATGCGCTGGCCGTCGACGTGCACCGTCGCGCGGAAGCCCTTGCCCACCACGCCCGTGATCGCCGCGCCGATGGCGTACCCGACGGGGCCGAACGCCTTCTTCCACGGGGTCGCCTTCACGTTCGCCTCGGCGCCCAGACCCACGTGCGCGGCGTTGACCACGAGCCGGTCCTGGCCGTCGCGGATCACGTCGGCAGGGCGGGCCACGCAGTCGACGGCCTGACGGGCCGCCTCGACCGGGTCGTCGCTCAGGCCGAGCGTGCGCACGAAGTCGTTGCCGGTGCCGAGCGGCACGATCGCCACCTCGACGTCGTCGAAGAGGTCGAGGTCGTCGACCGCCGTGACGACGGCGTGGATGCTGCCGTCGCCACCGACCGCCACCACGACGCCACCGCGCGCTGCGGCCACCGCGTCCTGCAGGTCGTCGCGGTCCTCGGTGCGCCGCACCTCCAGCGGGGCGTGCGCGCGCAGCACGTCGAGCGCCTCCTCGAGGCGCGGGTCGTCGCTGCTGCCCGCCTGGGCGTTCACCACCGCCACCCACGGCCTGCTGTCGGTCATGGCGCTCCCTCTGCGTGCGGCCCCGAGAGCACCGTCGACGACGGCGCCCCTGCGAGCCTAGGGCCCGGACGCACCGGACGCACCGTCGTGGCCGTCGTGCATTGGCCCGAGGGGCGTCCGGCCCGATACGATGCGGCTGTCAGGCCCCGGACGCCCGGGGCTTGTCGCCTGTTCACCGCACAGCACGAACCAACCTCGAGGGGTGCATCGCATGCCCGCAGTCGTCATCGTCGGAGCCCAGTGGGGAGACGAGGGCAAGGGCAAGGCCACCGACCTGCTCGGCAGCCGCGTCGACTACGTCGTCAAGTTCAACGGCGGCAACAACGCCGGCCACACCGTCGTCATCGGAGACGAGAAGTACGCCCTGCACCTGCTGCCCAGCGGCATCCTCAGCCCCGGCTGCACGCCGATCATCGGCAACGGTGTCGTCATCGACCTCGACGTCCTGTTCGAGGAGATCGACGCGCTCGAGGCGCGCGGCATCGACACCAGCAAGCTGCGCGTGAGCGCCAACGCCCACCTCATCGCCGACTACAACCGCACCCTCGACAAGGTGACCGAGCGGTTCCTCGGCAGCCGCAAGATCGGCACCACCGGCCGAGGCATCGGGCCGACGTACGCCGACAAGATGAACCGCCTCGGCGTGCGCGTGCAGGACCTCTTCGACGAGAAGATCCTGCGCGCCAAGGTCGAGGGCGCGCTCGAGCTGAAGAACCAGATGCTCACCAAGGTCTACAACCGCCGTGCGGTCAGCGTCGACGAGATCGTCGACCAGCTGCTCGTGCACGCCGAGCGGCTGCGCCCGATGGTCGCCGACACCGCCCTCGTGCTGCACGAGGCCCTCGACCGCGACGAGACGGTGCTGCTCGAGGCAGGCCAGGCCACGCTGCTCGACGTCGACCACGGCACCTACCCGTTCGTGACGTCGTCGTCGGCCACGACCGGTGGCGCCTGCACCGGGTCGGGCATCCCGCCGACGCGCATCACCCGCGTCATCGGCATCGTCAAGGCCTATGCCACGCGCGTCGGCGAGGGACCGTTCCCGACCGAGCTCTTCGGCAGCAACGATCCTGAGGGGGACGGCGAGCGTCTGCGCACCAACGGCGGCGAGTTCGGCACCACGACCGGTCGCCCGCGCCGCTGCGGCTGGTACGACGCGCCCGTCGCGCGCTACGCGGCCCGCATCAACGGCGTCACCGACTTCGTGCTCACCAAGCTCGACGTGCTCACCGGCTGGGACCGCATCCCGGTCTGCGTGGCGTACGACGTCGACGGCGAGCGGGTCGACGAGATGCCGACGACGCAGACCGGCTTCCACCACGCGAAGCCGATCTACGAGTTCTTCGACGGCTGGAGCGAGGACATCTCCGGCGCCCGCACCATGGACGACCTGCCGGCTGCGGCCCAGGCGTACGTCCGGGCCATCGAGAAGATGTCCGGCGCCCGCATCTCCGCGGTCGGCGTGGGCCCGGACCGCGAGGAGACCGTGGTCCTGCACGACCTGCTCTGAGCGGGGCGGTCGTCGGTCCGGGCGTGGTCGTCGGGGCGATAGGGTCGGGCAGCGTGAAGACTCTGGTGATCGGTACCGGCGGACGCGAGCACGCCCTGGCCCTGGCCCTGTCCCGCGACCCGCAGGTCACCGAGGTGCACGCGGCACCCGGCAACCCTGGCATCGCCGACGTCGCGACGCTGCACGAGGTCGACCCGCTCGACGGTGCCGCCGTCGCCGCGCTCGCCACGTCGATTGGTGCCGACCTCGTCGTCGTCGGCCCGGAGGCGCCGCTCGTCGCCGGGGTCGCCGACGCCGTGCGCGACGCCGGGATCGCCTGCTTCGGGCCGAGTCGGGCCGCCGCGCAGCTTGAGGGCTCGAAGGCCTTCGCGAAGCAGGTGATGGCCGCCGCCGAGGTGCCCACCGCGATGGCGCACGTGTGCGAGACCGCCGAGGAGGTGGCCGCCGCGCTCGACGCCTTCGGTCCGCCCTACGTCGTCAAGGACGACGCGCTCGCCGCCGGGAAGGGCGTCGTCGTCACCGAGGACCGCCAGGAGGCCGTGGACCACGCGGCCGGCTGCGACCGGGTGGTCATCGAGGAGTTTCTCGACGGCCCGGAGGTGTCGCTGTTCGCCATCACCGACGGCGAGACCGTCCTCCCGCTCCAGCCGGCGCAGGACTTCAAGCGAGCCCTCGACGGCGACGCCGGCCCCAACACCGGCGGCATGGGCGCGTACACGCCCCTCACGTGGGCGCCCGACGACCTGGTGGCCGAGGTGACCCGCCGCGTGCTCGTGCCCACCGTGCAGGAGATGGCCCGCCGGGGCTCCCCGTTCCAGGGCCTCCTCTACGCAGGCCTCGCCCTGACGTCGAGGGGCGTGCGCGTCGTCGAGTTCAACGCCCGCTTCGGCGACCCCGAGACGCAGGCGATCCTGGCCCTGCTGCGCACCCCGCTCGCCTCGCTGCTGCACGGCGCCGCCACCGGCACCCTCGACGCCGTCGGGCTGCCCGCGTGGCACGACGGCACGGCCGTCACGGTGGTCATGTCGTCGGCCGGCTACCCGGCGTCGTCGCGGTCGGGCGACGTGATCCTCGGCGTCGGTGCCGCGAACGCCATCGAGGGGGTCGACGTCATCCACGCCGGCACCGCCCTCGACGACAGCGTCGAGGGTGGGGGCCGGCTCGTGACGAGCGGCGGACGCGTCCTGGCGGTCACCGCCGTCGGCGAGGACCTCGAGCACGCCCGCGACCGGGCCTACGCCGGGGTCGACGCGATCTCCTTCGACGGAGCCCAGTTCCGCAGCGACATCGCGCTGGCGGCGCAGCGCGGGGAGATCGAGGTCTGATGTCCGGGTCGGGGCAGCGTCGAGGGTTCTGGTCGCGGTTGCGTGGCCGCAGCCCGCAGCAGGCCACCTCGACCGCGCCGGCGCCGGCGGGAGGGCTCAACGACCAGCCGCCCGGGCTGGTCCTGCCGTCGTCGCTGCGCCTGCCCGCCGACGTCGAGGAGGCGCTGCGCGAGCTGCTGTGGCAGGACGTGGTCCTGGGGCGGACCGAGGTCGAGGACCTGCTCGAGGTGCGCGAGGACGAGCTCGACGAGCTCGACGTCACTCCCGAGCAGACCACCGAGGCCTTCCGGCACCTGGTGCGGGCCCGGCGCGAGCAGCAGGCGGCGTGGACCGACGACGTCACCCGCACGCCCCTGCGGGCCGCGTTCGACGACCTCGAGACCGCCGGCGTGCTGGCCCGACCCGACTTCACGTGCTGCGCCAGCTGCGCGTCCGACGAGATCGGCGCCGAGCGGGACGACTCCCGACGCTGGCGCGGCTACGTCTACTTCCACCAGCAGGACACCGAGACGCTGCTGGAGACCCGGCAGACCTACGTCGGCTACGGCGTCTTCCTCAGCGCGCACCTGCCGCGCGACGCGTGGGAGGCGCTCGACTCCGCGCAGCAGGACGCCACCTACGCCGAGCTCGTCACCACCCTCGTGCGCGACGACGTGCTGCCGGTGCTCGAGCGACACGGCATCCGCGCGTCGTGGGACGGCGACACCGGCACGCGGATCCTCCTCGAGGACGTCGACCACTACGTCGCCGTCTGACCCGGACGGCCGTCCGCCTGCCGTGGCACGAGTGGGATGATGTGCGGCGTGACGACGCCCAACGTTCTGGCCCACCGCTACGCCTCGCCCGAGATCGCGCGCATCTGGTCGCCCGAGCACAAGATCGTGCTCGAGCGGCAGCTGTGGATCGCCGTGCTGAAGGCCCAGCGTGACCTCGGGGTCGAGACGCCCGACGGCGTGATCGAGGCGTACGAGGCCGTCGTGGACCAGGTGGACCTCGCGTCGATCGCCGAGCGCGAGCGCGTGACCCGGCACGACGTGAAGGCACGGATCGAGGAGTTCGCCGCGCTCGCGGGCAGCGAGCACATCCACAAGGGCATGACGTCGCGCGACCTCACGGAGAACGTCGAGCAGCTGCAGGTGCGGGCTTCGCTGCAGGTGCTGCGCTCGCGGGCCGTCGCGGCGCTCGCGCGGCTCGGACGCCTCGCCGCCGAGCACGCCGAGCTCGTCATGGCGGGCCGCAGCCACAACGTCGCGGCGCAGGCGACCACGCTCGGCAAGCGGTTCGCGACCGTCGCCGACGAGCTGCTGACCGGCGTCGGCCGGCTCGACGACCTCCTCGCCCGGTACCCGCTGCGCGGCATCAAGGGCCCCGTCGGCACCGCGCAGGACCAGCTGGACCTCCTGGGTGGTGCACCCGGCGGGGGTGCCGGGCCGGGGGCGGCAGACGGCTTCGCCAAGCTGGCCGAGCTGGAGCAACGCGTGGCCGAGCACCTCGGGTTCGAGCGGGTGCTCACCAGCGTCGGCCAGGTGTACCCCCGCTCCCTCGACTACGACGTCGTCACGTCGCTCGCGCAGCTGGTGGCGGCGCCGTCGAACCTGGCGACCACCATCCGGCTGATGGCCGGCAACGAGCTGGTGACCGAGGGGTTCAAGCCCGGCCAGGTCGGCTCGAGCGCCATGCCGCACAAGATGAACACGCGCTCGTGCGAGCGGGTCAACGGGCTCGCCGTCATCGTCCGCGGCTACGTGTCGATGGTGGGCGAGCTGGCCGGCGACCAGTGGAACGAGGGCGACGTGTCGTGCTCCGTCGTGCGCCGCGTGGCCCTGCCCGACGCGTTCTACGCCGCGGACGGCCTGTTCGAGACGTTCCTGACCGTCCTCGACGAGTTCGGGGTGTTCCCGGCCGTCGTGCAGCGTGAGCTCGACCGGTACCTGCCGTTCCTGGCGACGACGAAGGTGCTGATGTCCGCCGTCCGCGCGGGAGTGGGTCGCGAGGCCGCCCACGAGGCGATCAAGGAGCACGCGGTCGCCGTCGCGCTGGAGATGCGCGAGCAGGGCTCGGCCGGCAACGACCTCTTCGCGCGCCTCGCGGCCGACGAGCGACTCGCCCTCACCGAGGCCGACCTCGCCTCCCTCGTCGCCGCCCCCCTCGAGTTCACCGGCGCCGCCACCGCCCAGGTCGCCGCCGTCGTCGCCCAGGTCGACGAGATCGTCACCGCCGACCCGGCCGCCGCCGCGTACACGCCGGGCGCGATCCTCTGACGTCCTGACCTCGCTGGTGCGCTGCCGTAGGGGCTCTGTGCCTGCTCGTTGACTGCCGCGGGGCGTCTGGGCTTGGTGATGCGCTGCCTGCGGGGGTCTCGCCCTGCTGGTGCGCTGCCTCGGCTGGCGCTGGGGATGGGCTCCGAAAGGGCCTCGACCGGCAGCGGGCCTGGGGGCGGCTCGGGGTCTCGGGGTCTGGTCTGGGCTCGTGGGTGACGTAGGAATCTTCGTTTCTGCGTTCTGGGGCCACGGAGGGCTGAGCGGCGGAAGGTTTCTGCGTTGGCGACGGGATCCCGTCGCAAACGCAGAAGCTTTGGCCGTCAGTGCACCAACGCACAGTCTTGCGTCCACCCCGAGCGCAACCCGCAGCCCGAGACCCCAGACCAGCGCGGGTGCCAGCCGCCCGGTCGAGGCTTCTTTCGGAGCGCAGGACGAGACGAAGCCACGCCGACGCAGCCGCAGCACGAGACGAACCTGACCGACGCACAGGACCCACCCACCCGAGGAGCGAGACGTTCGGACGCCGGTGGGCGGGGGAGGGGGGCGGACCTCCTAGGCTGTCGGTCGTGCCTCTTGACGTCCCCGGTGCCGTGCACCTGCACTCCGGCAAGGTCCGTGACCTCTACGAGCTCGAGTCGGGCCGGCTGCTGATGGTGGCGTCGGACCGGATCTCGGCGTACGACTTCGTGCTCAGCCCCGGCATCCCCGACAAGGGGGAGCTGCTGACGCGGATGTCGCTGTGGTGGTTCGACCAGCTGACCGACGTCGTGTCCCACCACGTCGTGTCGACCCAGGTGCCCGAGCGGGTGCGGGGGCGTGCGCTCGTCGTCGAGAAGCTCGACATGTACCCCGTCGAGTGCGTCGTGCGCGGCTACCTGACCGGGTCGGGGCTCGCCGACTACCAGGCGACCGGCGAGGTGTGCGGCGTGCCGCTGCCCGACGGGCTCGTCGACGGGTCGCGGCTGCCGGAGCCGATCTTCACGCCCGCCACCAAGGCGGCCGTGGGCGACCACGACGAGAACATCGACTTCGACGCCGTCGTCGAGCTGGTCGGCTCCGAGGTGGCGGAGCGTCTGCGGTCGCTGACCCTCGAGGTGTACGCCCGCGCCGAGCGGATCGCCCGCACGCGCGGCATCATCCTGGCCGACACGAAGCTGGAGTTCGGTGCCCGTCCGGACGGCACGATCGTGCTGGCCGACGAGGTGCTCACTCCCGACTCGTCCCGCTTCTGGCCGGCCGAGACGTACCAGCCCGGACGGCCGCAGCCGTCGTTCGACAAGCAGCCGGTGCGCGACTGGCTCACCTCGTCCGCGTCCGGGTGGGACAAGGCCTCCGACACGCCCCCGCCGAGCCTACCCGCGGACGTCGTCGAGGCCACGCGCGAGCGCTACGTGCGCGCCTACGAGCAGCTCACCGGCTCCACCTTCTGAGACTGCCCGGGACTCGCGTACCGACGGTATCCGAGACGTGGGTAGGGTGGTGACGCCGCCCACACCCTCGTCTGAAGGAGCCCGCGATGGCCAACCTCGCCGCCCTGCTGGAGAAGTCCGCCTCGACGTACGCCGACCGCACCGCCATCGTCTTCGGTGACACCCGACTCTCGTACGCGCAGGTCGACGGCGCCGCGAACCAGGTGGCCAACCTGCTCGTCTCGCGCGGGGTCCAGCCCGGCGACAAGGTCGCGCTGTCGTGCCCGAACCTGCCGTACTTCACGATCGTCTACTACGGCATCCTCAAGGCCGGCGCGACGGTCGTCCCGCTCAACGTCCTGCTGAAGGGCCGCGAGGTCGCCTACCACCTCGACGACTCCGACGCGGTCGCCTACTTCGCGTTCGAGGGCACCCCCGACCTGCCCATCGGCGAGGCCGCGTGGGAGGGCTTCCAGGCCGTCGACGGCTGCAAGGACTTCTTCCTCATCAAGCTCGACTCCGCCGCGCCGGAGCCGCTGGAGCCGCCGGAGTACTACGCGCCGCTCGTCGCCCAGCAGCCGCCCACGTTCGAGACGGTCGAGACCGACGACGACGACACCGCCGTCATCCTCTACACCTCGGGCACGACGGGTCAGCCGAAGGGCGCGGAGCTGCGCCACCGCAACATGCGCGACAACGCGCTCGCCGGGGCCGACCTGTTCGGCGCCGATGCCGACCGCCCCGACACCTACCTGTGCGTGCTGCCGCTGTTCCACTCCTTCGGCCAGACCTGCATCCAGAACGGCTCGATGGCCTTCGGCGGCACCGTGGTCATGCTGCCGCGCTTCGAGGCGCAGGCCGCCCTCGGCCTCATGCTGAAGGAGAAGGTCACCTACTTCGCGGGCGTGCCCACCATGTACTGGGGCCTGCTCGGCGCGCTGGACGACAGCGTCGACGTCGAGGCGATCGCGGCCAGCCTGCGCGTCGCCGCGGCCGGCGGCTCCGCCCTCCCGGTCGACATCCACCGCCAGTTCAAGGACCGCTTCGGCGTCACCATCCTCGAGGGCTACGGCCTGTCGGAGACCTCCCCGGTGGCCTCGTTCTCCGTGTACGGGCAGGAGCCGAAGGTCGGCTCGATCGGCGTGCCGATCCCTGGCGTCGAGATGAAGCTCATCGATGCGGAGTGGAACGACGTGCCCGACGACCTCGAGGAGGACGGCAAGACCGCCGTCGGCGAGATCGCGATCAAGGGCCACAACGTCATGAAGGGCTACTACGACCGTCCCGAGGCGACGGCGGAGGCCATCCGCGACGGCTGGTTCCGCTCCGGCGACCTCGGCCGCAAGGACGCCGACGGCTTCTACTACATCGTCGACCGCAGCAAGGACATGATCATCCGCGGCGGCTACAACGTGTACCCGCGCGAGCTCGAGGAGGTGCTGATCACGCACCCGGCCGTCTCGCTGGTCGCCGTCATCGGCGTGCCGCACGAGAGCCACGGCGAGGAGATCAAGGCCGTCGTCGTGAAGAACAAGGACCACGACGACGTGTCCGAGGCCGACCTGGTGGCCTGGGGCAAGGAGCAGTTCGCGGCGTACAAGTACCCGCGCATCGTGGAGTTCCGCGACGAGCTGCCCATGACGGCCACCGGCAAGATCCTCAAGCGCGAGATCTGAGCGCCAGCCCGACGTCCGACGGCCGGGTCCAGGAGCTCCTGGGCCCGGCCTCGTCGTGTCTGCGCCAGCCGGGAGTGGCTAGCGCAGCCCGAAGATCGGGGGCAGGGCGAGCAGCATCGTCAGCGACCACGTGCAGTGAGTGAGGACGGGCGCGAGGATGCCGCCCGACGCGCGACGCTGCAGCCCCACGACGACGCCGAGCAGGACCGCGGCGAACGCGAGCATGACGTTGCCCGTGGCAAGCGTGGCGGCGGTGTAGGCCACCGTCGTCCAGACGACCGGGTGCCGGGGGATCGCGGCGTACGCGGCGCCGCGGAAGAACAGCTCCTCGGCCACGCCGTTGACCGCGGTGATGACGACCAGCAGGGGCAGCGTCCCCTCCGTCGCGAACCCCAGGACCTTCTCGACCTGGTCGGACAGCACGGGGATCTCGCGCACGACGAGCGCCCCGACGACGAACAGGCCCGCGAGCGCCAGCCCGATGGCGATGGGCTGCACGACGGGGCGCACGAGGCCGTCCTCGTCGTCGGGGTCGTCGGTGGCGATGTGTCCGAGATAGAGCCGACCGGACGCGAAGGCGCCGACCGTCCAGACCGCCGCGAGCCCGAACGTGAGCGGGTAGAACCACGGGCTGCCGGGCTCCACGCGCAGCGAGACGCCGAGCACGACGGCACCCAGCACGACGAAGCCGGCGGTCACCCACTGGCGACGTCGGAACGCCGCAGGTGACATGCGGTGGTCGCGGGACACGACGTCCCGCAGCGAGCGGTCGAGCCAACGGCGGCCCGGGTAGCGGCGCGTCATGCCAGGCTCAGTCGCGAGGCTCGAAGCCCACGACGACGGCGGCCATGTCGTCGGCGCCGTGCCCGGCTGCAGAGGCCGCCGCGAACCGGTCGCGCACCGACTGCAGCAGCGAGGTGTCCATGACGTCGGCGCCGGCGTCGAGCATCAGCGAGAGGTCCTTCAGGACGCCGTCGACGCCGAACGACGGCGTGAGGTCGTCGTCGAGGATCGCGCGACCCTTGAGGTGGGCGTAGGGGGTGTCGACGGCCGAGCCCTCGATCGCCTCCAGGAAGAGGCCGGGGTCGACGCCCTGGACCCGCGCCAGGGTCAGCGCCTGCGCCGCCGCGGCGGTGACCGACGCCACCCAGGAGTTGCAGGCCAGCTTGAGGGCACTGGCGGGCCCGGCGGAGTCACCGACGACGAGGGTGCGCGCGCCGATCGCCTCGAGCACGGGTCGCGCGGTCGCGAGCGCATCGTCGGGGCCGGAGGCGAGCACGGTCAGCGCTCCGTCGGCGGCTGGCTTCTTCGTGCCGAGGACGGGGGAGTCGACGAGCACCCGGTCGTGCCGCTCGGCGAGGTCGTGCAGCCGGCGTGCGGCCTCGGGGCCGACGGTCGCGGTCTGCAGCCACACCGCGGACGGCGGTGACGCCGCGGCTCGGACTTCTCCGGGCTGCGGTTCCAGACGGTGGTCGCGAGGCCGGCTCGCAGGGTCGACGTGGCCATCCCGGCGCCCATGGCGCCCAGCCCGATCACACTCACGCGCATGCTCCGACCGTACGTCGACCGACGCGGACGCGCCGGGTGAAGGGGGCCGGAGTGCAGAGGTCGGCCCGGCACGCCGATAGGATGCGGCCATGGCCCGCATCATCGTCGACGTCATGCCCAAGCCCGAGATCCTCGACCCGCAGGGCAAGGCCGTCCATGGCGCCCTCCCGCGACTCGGGTTCGAGAGCGTCTCCGACGTGCGTCAGGGCAAGCGGTTCGAGCTGCAGGTGGCGCTGGCCGACGAGTCGACGCTCGCCGAGGTGCACCAGATCGCCGAGACGCTGCTGTCGAACCCGGTCATCGAGGACTTCACCGTCCGCGTCGAGGCGTGAGGACACGGCCATGAAGATCGGCATCGTGACCTTCCCCGGCTCGCTCGACGACGTCGACGCGCAGCGCGCGGTGCGACTCGCCGGCGGCGAGCCGGTCGCGCTGTGGCACGGCGACCACGACCTCAAGGGCGTCGACGCGGTCATCCTGCCCGGCGGCTTCTCCTACGGCGACTACCTGCGCTGCGGTGCGATCGCCCGCTTCGCGCCGGTCATGACCGAGGTCGTCACGGCCGCGCAGGGGGGCATGCCCGTGCTGGGCATCTGCAACGGCTTCCAGATCCTCTGCGAGTCGCACCTGCTGCCCGGTGCACTCATCCGCAACGACCACCGCACGTTCGTGTGCCGCGACCAGGTGCTCGTCGTCGAGAACCCCGACACCGCCTGGACGAGCGACTACGCGGAGGGCCAGCGGATCACCATCCCGCTGAAGAACGGCGAGGGCGGCTTCATCGCCGACGAGCCCACGCTCGACCGGCTCGAGGGCGAGGGACAGGTCGTCTTCCGCTACGTCGGCTCCAACCCGAACGGGTCGCTGCGCGACATCGCCGGCATCACGAACGAGCGCGGCAACGTCGTCGGGCTCATGCCGCACCCCGAGCACGCCGTCGAGGACCTCTGCGGACCCGGCACCGACGGGCTCGCGTTCTTCACCTCCGCCGTCCGCCAGCTCACCTCGGTCTGACGTGACGCTGGCCCTCGGCTGGTCGGTCCTGCTGCTCGTGACCGCCGCCTGGAACCTGCTCATCTGGCCGCGCTTCTGGCAGCGGATCGCCAACGACGACCGGTCCCGCGACGCCGACGGACGCACCACCACGTTCTACCGCGTGCACGCCGTGCTGATCGGCGTCTCGCTGGCGCTCGGTCTCGCGGTCGGCGCGCTGGGCCTGCTCACCCTGCTCTGAGGCGCGTCCGCCCGAGCGAGGGCGGGATCGCACTAGGGTGGGCGCATGGAACGCCGCACCTACGTGCTCGTCGACGGCGAGAACATCGACGCGACCCTCGGCCAGTCGATCCTCGGTCGTCGCCCGCACCCGCACGAGCGACCGCGCTGGGACCGCGTGCTGTCCTTCGTCGCGTCGGAGTGGGACCAGCCGACGCAGGGCCTGTTCTTCATCGCCGCCAACGGCGAGGTGCCGATGTCGTTCGTGCAGGCGCTGACCGCCATGGACTTCCGTCCCGTGCTGCTCTCCGGCACGCCGGACCAGAAGGTCGTCGACATCGCCATCCAGCGCACGCTGGAGGCGCTCGCCGAGCGCGAGGACGACGTGGTCCTCGCCAGCAACGACGGCGACTTCGTGCCCCAGCTGGGCGCCCTCGTCGGTACCCGACGCACCGCGCTCCTGGCGTTCCGCGAGATGCGCAGCAGCGCCTTCGTGCCCCTCGTGGAGCGAGGCCTGGAGTTCTACGACCTGGAGTACGACGTGCGGGCCTTCAACGAGGAGCTGCCTCGCATCCGCGTCGTGCCGATCGAGGAGTTCGACCCGCTGCAGTTCCTGTAGCTGGCGGCCCGCGTGGGGTCGTGACGGGACGCACGCGGCGACGATGCGGGGTTCGGGGTGGTCGACTGCTAGGCTGGAGCTTCCATGGGAGCCCCGGATCATCTTCGGTAGGGCCTCCCCCTCCCGCCCGAGCAGGCCGCGTCGCCTCGTCACGAGAGCGCCGCAGAGCGGCCCGGGCCCACGATGTCTGAGAGCTCTGTGAACCAGCCTGCCGGCGGCCGTGTGCTGCCCACCCCTTCCTCCTCCCACCCCACCTCCTCGTCCGCGGATGCCGCGTCGGGCGGTCCGCGCTCGTCGGGCTTCGCCGACCTCGGCCTGCCGAAGACGCTCGTCAAGGCCCTCGCCCGTGAGGGCATCGTCGAGCCGACCCCGATCCAGCAGGCTGTGCTGCCGTCGGCGCTCGCCGGCCGCAACGTGCTGGGCCGCGCCCGCACCGGCTCGGGCAAGACGCTGTCGTTCGGCCTGCCCGTGCTCGACCAGCTCGCCGGCGGGACCCGTCGTCCCAAGGCGCCGCGCGGGCTCATCCTCGTGCCCACGCGTGAGCTCGCCACGCAGGTCCAGCGTGCGCTCGCGCCGCTTGCGGCCCCGCTGCACCTGCGCATCATGACGGTGCTCGGCGGCACCCCGATCAACAAGCAGATCCACCAGCTGCGCGACGGCGTCGACCTCGTCGTCGCCACGCCCGGTCGGCTCGCCGACCTCGTCGACCGCCGTGCCTGCACGCTCCAGCACGTCGAGATCACCGTCCTCGACGAGGCCGACCACCTCTGCGACCTCGGCTTCTTCAAGCCGGTCGACGCGCTCGTCGCGATGACGCCCTCGACCAGCCAGCGGCTGCTGCTCTCGGCGACGCTCGACGGCGACGTCGACCGCCTCGTGCGGCGTCACCTGCCCCAGCACGACCTCCACGAGATCGAGTCGGCGCAGGAGCCGGAGTCGCGCATGGAGCACCACGTGCTCGTGACGCCCCGCACCGAGAAGCTGGCCACGGCCTCGCGGCTCCTGGCCGACAACCCGCGCACCATCGTGTTCGCCCGCACCCGCCGGGGCGCCACGCGCCTGGCGCGTCAGCTCACCACCGCCGGCATCGAGGCGGTCGACCTGCACGGCGACCTCAACCAGGCCAAGCGCGAGCGGAACCTGGCGGCGTTCAGCAAGGGTGCGGCCGACGTCATCGTCGCGACCGACATCGCGGCGCGCGGCATCCACGTCGACGACGTCAAGCTCGTCGTCCACTACGACGCGCCCGCCGAGCACAAGGCCTACACCCACCGCTCGGGACGCACCGCCCGCGCGGGCGAGGCGGGCACCGTCGTCACGATGACGACGCGCGAGGACCTGCGCGACGTCATGGCGCTGCAGGCCAAGGCCGGCGTCACCGCCCGCCAGCACGACGCGGCGACGGCGCCGGCGCCGCTCACCCCGGGGGCCCTGGCGGCCAGCGGCACGCTCCCCGAGCCGGGCTCGGCCGGTGGACGCGGCGGTCAGCGCTCCGGCGGTGGCCAGCGGTCGGGCGGTCAGCGCTCGGGTGCCGGCCAGCGGTCCGGTGCCGGTCAGCGCTCGGGCGGTCAGCGTTCGGGCGGCGGCCAGGGTCGCGGCACCGGCGGCGCCCAGGGTCGCCCCGCCGGTCAGGGCGGCAACCGCAACCGCAACCGTCGTCGTAGCGGGGGAGGCCAGGCGCGTCCCGTCGCCTGACCCCAGCACCGGACCTCCTCGTCCGAGCGGCCCGAGCGGCCCGAGCGGCCTCGCAGCTAGGCTGCGGGGATGCTCGGGCCGACGTCGTTGCGCCGCCGCGCCGTCCTCCTCGGTCCGGCCTTCGTCGCCGCCGTGGCCTACGTCGACCCGGGCAACGTCGCCACGAACGTGACAGCGGGCGCGCGGTTCGGCTACGCACTGGTGTGGGTGGTCGTGCTGGCCAACGTCATGGCCGTGCTCGTCCAGTACCTGTCGGCGAAGCTCGGCCTCGTGACGCGCACGTCGCTGGCGTCGCACCTGGGCGGCCGGCTGCGCCGCGGACCGAGGGTCGCGTTCTGGCTGCAGGCGGAGGCCGTCGCCGTGGCCACCGACCTCGCGGAGGTCGTCGGCGGCGCGATCGCGCTGTCGCTGCTGTTCGACCTTCCCCTCGTCCTCGGGGCCGTCGTGACCGCAGCCGTGTCGCTGCTGGTGCTGCGCATCGGCGACGTCCGCGGCCAGAGCGCCCTCGAGCGCACCATCCTGGGCTTCCTGGCGCTGATCGCCGTCGGCTTCGTGGCCGGGCTGGTGGTGAACCCACCGGCCGCGGGCGACGTCGCTGGTGGCCTCGTGCCGACGTTCGACGGGGCAGAGAGCGTGCTGCTCGCGTCGGGCATCATCGGGGCGACCGTGATGCCGCACGTCATCTACCTGCACTCGGGCCTGACGTCGGGACGGCTCGGTGGCCGAGGTCCTCTCGCTCCTGCTCGTGGCCGCCGCCGGGCTGCAGGGCCTCCCGGGCACCGACACGTTGACCGGTGTGCACGCGCTCGTGACGTCCGAGCTCGGCGCTGGCGTGGCGCTGCTCTTCGCGGTGGCGCTGCTCGGGTCGGGGCTGGCCTCGACGGCCGTGGGAGCGGCCGCCGGCGCCGAGGTGATGCACGGCCTGCTAGGCGTCCGCGTCCCGCTGCTGCTGCGCCGCGTGGTCACCGTCGTGCCGGCCCTCGTCGTCCTCGCGCTCGGGGTCGAGCCGAGCCGCGCCCTCGTCGTCTCGCAGGTGGTGCTGTCGCTCGGCATCCCGTTCGCGCTCGTCCCGCTCGTCCGCCTCACCGCCAGCCGCGCGGTGATGGGCGAGCACGTGAACCGCCCCGCCACCACCGCCGCCGCCTGCGTCGTCGCCGCCGTCGTCATCGCACTGAACGTGTCGCTGCTGGTGCTGACGTTCGGGTGAGGTGGCTTCGTCGTGCCGCTGCGCTGCCTGCGGTCGTCGTGACCTTGCCGCTGCGCTGCCTGCGGGGTCGTGATCTTGCCGGTGCGGTGGCTGCGGTCGTCGTGACCTTGGTGGTGCGCTGTTTCGGCCTTCGCTGGGGGTGGTCTCCGAAAGGGCCTCGACCGGGCGGCTGGCGGCCGCGCTGGTCTGGGGTCTCGGGCTGTGGGTTGGTTCTGGGGTGGACGCAAGCTTCTGCGTTCGTGTGCGGGAGGGCAAGGATTCTGCTTTGCCTACGGGATCCCGTCGCGAACGCAGAAGCGTTCGGCTTCGAACGCACGAATGCAGAGTCGTGAGTGCTCTTTGCGTTGAGAGGACGCAAGTTTCTGCGTTCGCGTGGAACGGTCCACGCAAAGGCAGAATCCTTCCAGCGCGACGCCTGCCATCGGTGGATCTGCAACCGCAGAAGCGCTCCTGCGGTTGCAGATCCACCGATAGGACGCGCGAACGCAGAACGGTGGGCCAAGAACGCAGAAACGAAGAACCTTGCGTCGAGGGCAGGCTCAGACCGGACCCCGAGACCCGGAACCGGCCCCAGACCCGCTGCCGGTCGAGGCCCTTTCGGAGACCACCTCCAGCGAAGGCCGCGGCAGCGCACCAGCAAGCACAAGCCGTCTGCGGCAGCGCGCCAGCAAGCACAGACTCCCTGCGACGACGCAGCACCCCTCACCCCCGCCAGCCCGGCGGGGGGAGGGCGCGTCTGGCATCATCCGGAACCATGCCCCTCCCGCTCGTCCCGCGACCGCACGTCCCGCACGACCTGGGCGCTGCGGTGGGGAACCTGCGCGACGTGGTGCAGGGGCGGCGCATCGCCGACCTGCGGACGACGCCGCGCACGCTGGTCAAGGTCACCGAGCACGCGAGCCTGTTCCGGTACGACCCGTACCCGGGCACGGAGCAGCACGGCGACCCGCTGCTGCTCGTGCCGCCGCTCGCCGCGCCTGCGCTCGCGTTCGACCTGCGGCGCGGGTGCAGCGTGGTCGAGTACTTCGTGCAGCAGGGACGGCCGGTGTACCTCGTCGACTACGGGCCGGTGAGCTTCGAGCACCGCGACCTCGGCATCGAGCACTGGACCGGGCGGGTGATCCCGCAGGCCGTCCGGCACGTGCACGACGACGCGGGGGAGCGGCCCGTGCACCTGGCCGGCTGGTCGCTGGGTGGGATCTTCACGATCTTCACCGCCGCGTCCGACCCGACGCTGCCGCTCGCGTCGGCGACGGCCGTGGCGTCGCCGTTCGACCTGACGCAGGTGCCGCTGATCGCGATCACCCGCCCGGTCAACGCCGTGGCGAGCGGCCTGGTGAGCGCCGCCTACCGCACCCTCGGCGGCGTCCCCGCGCCGCTCACCCGGCTCGGGTTCCAGATCTCGGCGCTCGACAAGTACCTCACCAAGCCGTTGGCGATCCTCGCGCACGCCGACGACCGCGACTTCCTCGCGCAGCTGGAGGCCGTCGACCGCTTCACCGACAACATGTACGCCTACCCGGGCCGCACGTTCGGGCAGCTGTACCACGTCGTCGTGCGCAGCAACGCGCTCGCGACGGGGGTGGTGGAGCTGGGCGGACGCGAGCTGCGGCTCGCCGACATCGACGTGCCCGTGCTGGTGGTGGCCGGGCTCGACGACACCCTCGCGCCGGTGGGTGCGGTCAGCCACCTCGTCGACCTGCTGACGGGTGCACCGGACGTCCAGCTCGTCCAGGCTCCCGGCGGCCACCTCGGGGTGCTCACCGGCCGCGCGGCCCGCCGCACCACCTGGCCGGCCATGGAGGGCTTCTACGCCCGCCACGACACGCCCTGACGTCCGCAGGCGTCTCGGACTACGCTCGTGACGTGCCCGAGATGCCGGAGGTCGACGCGCTTGCCGCGTTCCTGCGCGAGCGTGCCGTCGGTGCCGTCGTGGCCGACGTCGAGCTGGCGTCGTTCGCGGTGCTCAAGACCTACGACCCGCCGGTGTCGTCGTTGGCGGGCCTGCAGGTCACCGACGTGCGGCGGCACGGGAAGTTCCTCGACCTCGACGTCGACGGTCTGCACCTCGTCGTGCACCTCGCGAAGGCCGGGTGGCTGCGCTGGTCGGACCAGCTCACCGACAAGCGGCTGAAGATGGGCAACGGCCCGCTCGCCGCGCGGGTCCGGCTCGACCACGGCGACGGCCCGCACGTCGGGTTCGACCTCACGGAGGCCGGGACGCGCAAGGGCCTGGCCGTCTACGTCGTGCGCGACCCGCAGGACGTCGAGGGGATCGCCGCCCTCGGCCCGGACCCCATGGTCGACGGCTTCACCGTGGCGCCGCTGCTCGAGGGTCGACGCATGCAGGTCAAGCGGTTCCTGCGCGACCAGAAGATCGTCGCCGGCATCGGCAACGCCTACAGCGACGAGATCCTGCACGCGGCCCGACTGTCGCCGTTCGCGCTCGCGTCCGAGCTCGACGCCGAGCAGGTCGAGCGGCTCGACGTGGCGATCCGCACCGTGCTGGGCGAGGCGATGGCCGAGGCGCACGGCAAGCCCGCGTCGGAGCTGAAGGACGGCAAGCGCTCGCGGATGCGGGTGCACGGCCGCGCGGGCGAGGCGTGCCCCGTGTGCGGCGACACGGTCGCCGAGGTGGTCTTCGCCGACTCCTCCCTGCAGTACTGCCCGACGTGCCAGACGGGCGGGAAGCCGCTGAAGGACCGCTCGACGAGCAAGTTCCTCAAGTAGCCCGCTCGACGGCTGCTCGGCCCAGTGCCATCAGCCCAGTGTCATCAACCCAGGGCCACGAGCGTCACGGCCGACGCGGCGAGCGCGAGCCCGACGCCCTGCCATGCCTGGATGCGCTCCTTGAGCACGAGCGTCGCGAGCAGGACGGTGGTCGCGGGGTAGAGGGAGGAGATCACCGACACGACCGACAGCAGGCCCTCGCGCGTCGCCAGCAGGAACGCGGTCGTCGCGGTGGCTCCGAGCGGCCCCATGAGCACGGCGCGCCAGGCGAGCCGGTCGCGCGGCACCCACGCCTCGCGCAGCGCCAGGGCCAGCAGCACGACGACGACGGCGGCGGCACCCTGCGCGACGGCCAGCGGCCACAGGCCCGCGTCGTCGCGCACCTGGCCGAGGGCGACGAACAGCACGCCGAACCCGAGCCCTGCCAGCACGCCGTCGACCACGCCGCCGCGGTGCGCGGCCTGCGCTGCGGCGTCCTCCTCGACGACGCGCGACACGAGCGCGATCGCCGGGAACGCGACGACGATCCCCGCGAGGGCCAGCGCGCTCGGCCGGTCGCCAGTGACGAGCCCGACGGCCACGGGCAGCAGCGCGCAGACGACCGCCGACAGCGGTGCGACGACGCTCATCCGCCCGCCGGCGAGCCCGCGGTAGAGGAACGCGGCACCGACGCCCGACCCGGCCCCGCCGACGACGCCCCACACCCAGTCGGCCCCGACCGGGTCGCCGGCGATGAAGAGCGCCACGGCGACGGTGCAGACCGTCGACGACGTCTGCCCGACCACGGCCGTCTGCCACGGTCCGGAGCGCTTGGAGAAGAGCCCGCCGAGGAAGTCGGAGACCCCGTACGACAGGGCGGAGAGCAGGGAGAGGAGGACGGCCACGCGTGCACCCTAGTGGGACGGGACGGACCTCACGGTCCGGTGTCCAGGGCCTCGGCCGTGGCGTCGTCGAGGGCCGAGG
>NZ_LUNF01000132.1:0-16758 GCF_001626145.1 Aeromicrobium sp. REDSEA-S32_B7 | reverse complement strand
TCGCGGCGGTGTGGACGTGCTGCGCGATCCGCCGCAGGCCCTCGGCGCCGTGGTAGACGGCGTACATCGAGGCCGTCACGGCCAGCAGCACCTGCGCCGTGCAGATGTTGGAGGTCGCCTTCTCACGACGGATGTGCTGCTCGCGGGTCTGCAGCGCCAGCCGGTACGCCGGACGTCCGTCCTTGTCGACCGAGACGCCGACGAGGCGCCCGGGCAGGTGTCGCTCGAGCCCGTCACGCACGGCCATGAAGCCGGCGTGGGGCCCGCCGTAGAACATGGGGACGCCGAAGCGCTGCGACGAGCCGACCACGACGTCGGCGCCCAGCGAGCCGGGTGAGCGCAGCAGCACCAGGGCGAGCGGGTCGGCGACGACGACGGCCAGGCCACCCGCCGCATGGACCGCCTCGATGGCCCGCGACGGGTCGGTGACGGCGCCGTCGGCCGCCGGGTAGGCGACGATCGCGCCCGCGACGTCCGCGGGAACGTCGTCGGTGCCGAGGTCGACGTCGAGGAGCTCGATGCCCAGGGCCTCGGCGCGGGTGCGCACGACCGCGAGCGTCTGCGGCAGGAGGCGGGTGTCGAGGACGAGAGGACGCAGGTCCTTGCCACGGGCGGCGCGGCGCACGAGCGTCATCGCCTCGGCGGCTGCGGTGCCCTCGTCGAGCAGGGAGGCGTTCGCGGTGGTCAGGCCGGTCAGGTCGGCGACCATCGTCTGGTAGTTCAGCAGCGCCTCGAGCCGGCCCTGCGAGATCTCGGGCTGGTAGGGCGTGTAGGCCGTGTACCAGGCCGGGTCCTCCAGCACGTTGCGTCGGATGACGGCCGGCGTCACGGTGGGGTGGTAGCCGAGGCCGATCATCGAGACGCCCGGGTTGTTGCGGGAGGCGAGGGCCTTCAGCGTGCCGAGCGCG
The DNA here is from genome assembly GCF_001626145.1 of Aeromicrobium sp. REDSEA-S32_B7. Taxonomy (NCBI): domain Bacteria; kingdom Bacillati; phylum Actinomycetota; class Actinomycetes; order Propionibacteriales; family Nocardioidaceae; genus Aeromicrobium; species Aeromicrobium sp. REDSEA-S32_B7. Next base: position 15,850 of record NZ_LUNF01000132.1, on the reverse strand, counting down.
GCCTGCTCGCCGAGCGCCGCGGGGAGCGTCGGGGCCGACGTCGCGCGGATCGACTCCGGGACGGCGGCCTGCATGAGCGAGTCGAGGGACGTGTGGCCGATGCGCTCCAGCATGGCCTGCTGGTCGCTGGCACGCGGGCCGATGTGCCGGTCGACGAAGACGTCGGTCGGTGCCGTCAGCGGGCTGGTCGTCGAGGGGGCGTCAGAGGACATGCAGGGACTCCAGGGATCGAGGTCTGGTTTCCCTCCCCTCCTGTCACGTCCGCACGGTGACGTGCGCTCCAGGGTGGCCTCGTCCGCATGGTCCGTGGTGCCTGAGAGGTTCCGGGGAGGAATTGCCCCTTCGGCGCCGCCTGGGCGATCTCTCCCACGCGTGGTCGACAGCGGTCCTACGGTACCAGCGTGGCGCCCGTCAGCTGGTCAGACGGGCACGACGACGCGCCGACAGCTCGTCGTCGGCGGTCTCCGGAGCGACCGAGCGCTCGCTCGGCAGCTCGTGCAGCGACCCCTCGATCTCCTTCCAGACACCACCGATGGCGATGCCGAAGACGCCCTGTCCGCCCTGGAGGAGGTCGATGACCTCGTCGGCGGAGCGGCACTCGTAGACGCTGGCGCCGTCGCTCATGAGCGTCACCTGGGTGAGGTCGTCGGTCCCGCGCTCGCGCAGGTGCTCGACCGCGGTGCGGATCTGCTGCAGCGAGACGCCGGCGTCGAGGAGCCGCTTGATGATCTTGAGGAGCAGGATGTCCTTGAAGGAGTACAGGCGCTGCGTGCCCGAGCCCGTCGCCGAACGGACGGTCGGCTCGACCAGCTTGGTCCGGGCCCAGTAGTCGAGCTGGCGGTAGGTGATGCCGGCCGCGCTGCAGGCGGTCGGACCGCGAAAGCCCGTGTCGCGCGGGAGCGGCTCGACGTCGTCGGTGAACAGCAGGCCTTGGTCGCCGGCCTGCGCCGCGGCCTCGGCGGCCTCCAGGGCCGTCGCGTCGTCGTCGCGTCGCTCGATCATCGGGTCTCGCCTTCCAGACAAGGGTGAGGGGGAAGACCACCTCGGCGAAACTACAACGGTGTTCGCGTGCGGCAGTGCTCTCACGGTAGGCCCGGCGCGGACTCCGGTCAATCACTGCGACGGCGTGTCGCAACCCTTGCGTGAGGGTTGAGGGTTCGGGCGTCGACCCCCTGGGTCAGGCGAAGTCCTCGGGCTCCACGTGGTCGAGGAACGTGCGGAACCGCTCCACCTGCTCGTCCTCCTCGCGCGTCGAGGCGATGCCGGCCTCGTCGAGCACGTCCTCCGTGCACAGGATGCGGGCCCCGCAGCGCAGCGCGAGCGCGATGGCGTCGGACGGACGGGCGTCGGCCGTCGCGCCCGAGGCGAAGACCAAGGTGGCGAAGAACACGCCGTCGTCCACGTCGACGATGTGGATCTCGGTGAGCTCGTCGCCGAGCGCCTCGACGACGCGCTGCATGAGGACGTGCGTGAGGGGACGCGGGGTCGCCTCGTCCTGCTGGGCGAAGGCGATGGCCGAGGCCTCGACCGCACCGATCCAGATGGGCAGGTAGCGCGCACCCTCGCTCTCGCGCAGGAGCACGAGCGGCTGCTTGGTGGGCATCTCGACCCGTACGCCGAGGACGTCGAGCTCGCGCACGGTCAGTCCCGGAGCCGGTGCCGCAGGAGCACCGTGTGCAGACGCATGAGGAGGGCGGCCAGCTCCCCGAGCTGCTCCGCCGCGGCGGCCTTGTCCTCGCGACGACGACGCTCCGGCACCGCGCGGCCCAGCAGGTCGGACTCGCGCTCCGCCGCCGTGCGCACCGCACGCAGGTGGCGCGGCTCCACGCCGAGCGCGGACAACCGGACGACCGCGTCGACCACGACGAGGTCGTCGCCGTCGTACGCGTGCTGGCCCGGGCGACGCTCGAGCAACCCGTGCTCCTCGACCTGGGCGAGCAGCTCCTCGCTCGCGCCGGTGCTCTCCAGCACCTCCTCGCGGCTCAGCCGCATCCGGCTGCGGCCCTCCAGGAAGGCGCCCGGCGTCGGCAGGCCGTCGGCGTCGCTGGAGACCTCCGGCACGCGGACGTTGCCGTCGAGGTCGGTCTGCGGCACGAGGCCGCGGTCCATCTCGTCGAGCGCCTGTCGGATCGTGCTCAGGGGCCAGTACCGCTTCTGCTGGCGCAGCACGAACCGGAGCCGCTCGACGTCGTCGAAGGAGAACTTGCGGTACCCCGAGGGCGTCCGCTCCGGCTCGAGCAGACCCTCCCGCTCGAGGTAGCGGATCTTGCTGATGGTCAGCGACGGGAACTCCTCGCGGAGCTCCGCCAGGACCTTGCCGATCCCGAGCCGAGCCGTCTCCGGCAGCGGCTGGGTCACGCCTGGCCCCGCTGCGCGCCCGCGAAGTAGATGAGCCGGTACTTGCCGATCTGGACCTCGTCGCCGCCACCGAGCGCGATGTCGCCGTCGATGCGGTCGCGGTTGACGTAGGTGCCGTTGAGGCTGCCCAGGTCGCTGACGACGTAGCCGCGGCCGGACCGGCTGAACACGGCGTGGCGGCGCGAGACGCTGATGTCGTCGAGGAAGATGTCGCTGTCGGGGTGGCGCCCGACCGACACCGTGTCGGTGTCGAGCAGGAACCGCGCCCCGGCGCCCGGACCGCGCTGCACCAGCAGCATCGCGCTGCCCGCCGGCAGGTTCTCCACCGCGTCGACGTCGGCCGAGGTCATCTCCTCGGTGTCGGCGTCGATCAGCGGGATGTGCGTGGTCTCGTCCGGGACGTTGCCGTGCTCGGGACCGGGCGAGGTCATCGGATCACTCCTGGCTGTGCTCGAAAGGTGGTGGCTCGAGAGGTGGTGGCTGGGCCGCGAGGGCTGGGCTGCGAGGTCTCACCCCGGGGTCGAGGGTCGACGTGACCAACCTAGCACCCGTACCAGGTCGGGCCGGGTGGTCCGGCCCGACCTCAGGACGAGACGAGAGCCGTGTACTGCTCGGGGGCGAGCAGCGCGGCGGTGGCATCGTCGTCGGCGGCCCGCACCTTGAACAGCCAGCCCTCGCCGTAGGGGTCGGAGTTGATGACCTCGGAGGCACCGTCGAGGCTCTCGTTGCGAGCCACGACCTCGCCGCTGACCGGGCTGAAGACGTCGCTCACCGACTTCGTCGACTCCAGCTCACCCACGACCGACCCGGCCTGGACCTCGTCGCCGACGTCGGGCAGGTCGACGTAGACGATGTCGCCGAGCTGGTCCTGCGCGAAGTCGGTGATGCCGACGACGAGGACGTCGCCCTCCACGCGCACCCACTCGTGCTCTTCGCTGTAGTACAGGTCCTCAGGGATCACGCGGCGCTCCTGCTCGGTGTGTGGTGGTGCTGGGAAGGTGGTCGTCGGTCGCTCAGGGCGCGCCGACGTCGGGACGAGCGTACTCGGGGGTGCGCACGTCAGCCAGGGCCGTGATGGTGATCGTCGAGCGGCGGGCGACGGCGGCCTGCGCGCCGCGCGCCTGCAGCAGGTCGCGCACGCCGCCGCGGAAGGTGATGGACTCCTCGAGCGTGCTGGGGTCGCCGATCACGTCGAACACGTAGGGGCTGCTGACCTGGCGTCCGCCGATGCGCAGACCCTGCTCGTCGTCGAGCACGTACGTCTGGGCGACGACCCGCGCCGTGTCGTTGACGACGATCGCCTCCGCCCCGGCCTCGCGGAGCTCCTGCAGGACGTCGAGCACCAGACCGGCGTCGACGAGCCCGTCGGGGTCGGAGACGGTGAGCCGCACGCCCGGGCCCGTCGCGCCGACGCCGCGCAGCGAGCCGTAGTCGGTCGCGTCGTCCTGGCGGACCTGCACGGTCATGGCGAACGCCAGCCCGCCGACGAGCAGCGCGACCAGCACCTGCGACCCGGCGCGCCGGTGCGGTGCCGCCCGGTGCGGCCGCTCCGCGTCAGGCATGGAAGATCCTGCGGCGGATGGCGGCGGCGTTGGCGAAGATGCGGATGCCGAGCACGACGACGACGCCGGTCGAGAGCTGCGAGCCGACGCCGAGCTGGTCGCCGAGGAAGACCATGAACCCGGCGATGGTCACGTTGGAGATGAACGAGACGACGAACACGCGGTCGTCGAAGCGACGCTCGCCGAGCGCCCGCAGCGCGCCGACGACGGCATCGAGCGCGGCGACGATCGCGATCGGGAGGTACGGCTGCAGCCAGAGCGGCACGTCGGGCTGGAGGAAGAGGCCGAGGCCGACACCGACGACGAGTCCGATCACCGGGATCACGGTCTGCCCTCCCCTCGTGGACCGTCCGCCGCCGGGAGAGGCTCCGCGCGGCGCAGCGTGGTCCGTTGCTCGGGCGCCGACGGCACCACCTCGTCGTCCGATGGTGCCATGCCCACGGAGATGCCGGCGTCCTCGGCGCGCTCCTGGAGGTAGCGTCCCGCGAGGTTGGACTGCAGCCGGGACCGCAGCACCGCACCGTCGCCGAGGGCCACGATCCGCACCGGCACCTCGATGCGGCGGAAGTTCACCGTGATCGCGCCGTCGAGGGAGGAGATCGCCGAGGTCTCGGCGAGCCGCTGACCGCCGACCGACACGGCCTCGGCACCCGCGTACCAGAGCCCGTTGACCACGGCGACGACGTCCTGCGCGGTGACGCGGCCCGCGCGGGCACCGTCGGGGCTGCCCGCCATGGTGACCACCAGAGCCGTGCCGCGCAAGGACCGGGCCCCGGCCAGGACGGTGTCGGCGGCGACGTCGGTCGAGGTCTCCGCGGTCGAGCCGCCCTGCAGCGACGCGACCTGCTGGCGCAGCGCGCCGACGGCCTCCTGCCGCGCGGCCAGGACGTCGCGCCGGTCGGCGACGTCGGCGACGAGCGTGCGTCGCTCCAGCTCCGAGCCCGGTCGCTCGGTCTGGGTCTGGACCGCGGTGACCGTGAGCATCGCCGCGAGCACCGCGACCACCACGCCCACGGCCGGGGTAGCGACGGCGCGCTGGCCGTACCGCTCCCCCGCCCGCACGACGTAGTAGTCGTCGTCGAGCGCGTTCTCCGCGACCTGCTCCAGCAGGCTCTCCGCAGGACGGACGACAGCCACGGCCGACCTCAGCGAGCGAGGGGCTCGGTCGTGGCGAGGAGGCGTCGCACCTGGAAGGCGTAGAGGACACCGCCCCACCAGTACAGACCGACGCCCCAGATCGCGAACGCCCAGCCGAAGACCTCGGCGAGGTCGGCGACCGTGCCCGACCCGTCGCCGAGCAGCAGCAGCGGGAAGGCGTAGAGCAGCCCCGCCGTGGCGGCCTTGCCCAGGAAGTGCACGGGCAGCGAGCTGTACCCGCGGGTGCGCAGGAACGGCACGAGGCTGAACAGGAACACGTCGCGCAGCGGGAGCAGCACCGCGAGCCACCACGGGATGATGTCGCGCAGCGCCAGCCCGACGACGACGGCGAGGATGTACAGCCGGTCGGCGACGGGGTCGAGGATCGCGCCGATCTTCGACGTCTGGTTCAGCCGGCGGGCCAGCTTGCCGTCGAGGTAGTCGGTGACGCCGGAGACGACGAGCACGAGCAGCGCCAGCACGTCCTCCTCGGGCCCGAGGACGAGCCACAGGAAGACCGGCAGCAGCACGATCCGGACCACGCTGAGCAGGTTGGGGATCGTGACGAGCCTGTCCTCACCCACGTCGACCCTCTCGCAGCTCCTTCATCGCGCGCTCAGCCTAGGGCATCGTCGACGGGGCGGGTGACTGCCGGGCCCGTCCGCATCGCGGGCCGGTCTTGCGTGGGCGTGAGCGACTGACAGACTGAGGGAGCACGATCCGTAACGACATCCGCGGGCACCGCGAGTGCCCCGACCTAGGAGGACGCGTGGCCGACTACACCCTGCCCGACCTGCCCTACGACTACGGTGCGCTGGATCCGCACATCTCCGGCAAGATCATGGAGCTGCACCACAGCAAGCACCACCAGAACTACGTCAACGGCCTGAACACGGCCCTCGAGAAGCTCGAGGCGTCCCGCGCCGACGGTTCGTACGACACGATCAACCTGCTCGAGAAGAACCTCGCGTTCAACCTCGGCGGCCACATCAACCACTCCATCTTCTGGAAGAACCTGTCTCCGGACGGTGGCGACAAGCCGACCGGCGAGCTGGCCGCGGCGATCGAGGACAACTTCGGCTCCTTCGACGCCTACCGCGCGCAGTTCGAGGCGACGGCGCTCGGGATCCAGGGCTCCGGCTGGGCGATCACCGCCTGGGACACGCTGGGTCAGAAGCTGGTCATCGTCCAGCTGTACGACCAGCAGTCCAACATCCCGGCGACGCTGATCCCGATCTCCCAGCTCGACATGTGGGAGCACGCCTTCTACCTCGACTACCTCAACGTCAAGGGCGACTACGTGAAGGCGTTCTGGAACATCGCGAACTGGGCCGACGCCCAGGAGCGGTTCACCGCGGCCACGAGCGGCGGCCAGGTCCTCTTCTGAGACCCGGCAGCCCGCCACGCACGAGGGCCCCGCACCGATCTCGGTGCGGGGCCCTCGTACGTGCGGCGGCGGGACCCAGGCGGCCGGGCTCAGGCGTCGGGGTCGCGGCGCTTGCCGTGCTCGGCGAGGTCCTTGAGCCGAGCGTTGTAGGCGGCGAGGGCGGCGTCGCCGTCGCGGTCCGCGGCACGGTCGATCCGGCGTGCCTCGCGCTGGTCGGAGCGGAACCACTGAAAGAGCAGCGCGATCATGACGAGCACGACGTGACCAGCATGATCCCGAACCGGGCGAGCGGCGGGAGACGTCGCGGCGACGGGTCGACGCCGATGATGACGTAGTAGAAGAGCGACCCGACGAGCAGGAAGTGCAGCTCCATGGCGGTGTGGCCCCAGTGCTCGCGCATCAGGAAGCCGAACAGTGGCGTGAAGTACAGCGCGTAGAGGCTGCCCACGAACAGCACCGGCGGCACGACCGGGTGCGTGAGCACGTGCAGGAAGCGGGACGCGAGGAACGACGTCAGCAGGGTCCGGGGCGACACGTCGCCCGGCTGGCGGGGCCCGGGCAGGGTGCGCAGCGCGAGGGTCACGGGTGCGCCGAGCACGAGGAAGATCGGCGCGACCATCGAGAGCAGCATGTGCGAGACCATGTGCGCGCTGAACATCACGTGCGAGTAGACCCCGAGCCCACCGATGGTCGACCACGCCACCACGAGGAGACCGACGAACCAGGCGACGGTGCGGCCGACGGGCCAGGCGTCGCCGCGGCGGCGCAGCACGAGGAGCCCGCGGACGTAGAGGGCGGCGCCGAGCACGACGATCGTGAGCCCCAGCCCGTTGGGCGTGAAGCCGAGGGCCATGCGCAGGACGTCGGGCGCGGGCGGCACGGGCCCACCGAGCAGCTCCTGCGCGGGCGTGGTGAGGATGTCCCCGACCGGCGTCGGCGTGCGCGAGAGTGCCACCGCCAGGCCGATCGTCGCGGCCATGAGCAGCACCTCCGACGTCGCGACCGACAGGAACCCGGCGTCGCGGTCGGCGAGCCGTCGGCGCTGGACCCAGCCGAACCAGCCGAGCGCGACGAGCGCGACGACCTTGGCGAGGACGAGCTGTCCGTACCCGGTGCCGACGACGTCGGTGACGCTGCGCAGCCGCACCGCGGCATTCACCACGCCGGAGACCCCGACCACCACGAACGCCCAGAGGGCGAGCACCGAGTAGCGGCGCAGTGCGGGGGCGAGCCGCTTGCTGCCGCGCCAGGCCACCCAGGTCAGGGCGACGAGCCCGCCGACCCACAGGCAGACACCCACGAGGTGCAGCAGCAGGCTCAGCGCGGCGAGGTCGTGCGAGCCCGACGACGCCGAGTGGCCGGCGAACGCGACGGGGACGAGCGAGGCGAGGACGACGCCGAGCACGACTGCGAGGCGTCGGACGGCGATCGTCCAGCGCAGGACCGCCCACGCCAGCGCGCCGACGAGGACCTGCAGCAGCACGACCCCGCCGGTCGCGGTCGTCGCGAGCTCCGAGAGCAGCGGGAACGTCAGCGAGCCGATCGGCCGGGCGAACACGTCGGCGACGGTGAGGACGTAGAGCACGATGCTGAGCAGCGACCACGCCGCCGCGACGCGGGCGGCGCCGCGGACCGCGTCGACCGACAGGCCCTGCACGTCGTCGGCCGACGTCGGCAGCAGGGCGACGACCGCGAGCAGCAGGCCGACGAGGACCACGAGCAGACCGTCGGAGACGACCGACGCGAGCGGCAGCGACCAGCCCACGAGCGGGCCCGGGTCCGGGAGGCCCTCGGGTACCTGCTGGGGCGCCCCTCCCCCCAGGCTGAGCGCAGCCACGCAGGCCGCGGACGCGACCAGGAAGCTGGCGACGGTGGTGCGCAGGATGCTCACGCGTGCTCCTCGGTCCGGCGGCGCAGGAGCGGCCAGACGATCAGGACGACGGCCACGAGGCCACCGCCGACGGCCCACCACAGGTGCTCTGCGTGGCGGTGGATGAAGGACTCCGAGGTGTCGTCCTGGCGGGGGGCCTGCTCGACCGTGCGACCCGCGGTGGTGCGGAAGGTCGACTCCCCCGCGATCGGGTGGCCGTCGGCGGAGACCACGCGGTACGCGATCGTGTAGGTGCCGCGCTGGCCGTCGGCCGTGCCGTCGCGCAGCCGACCGGTGACCTCGCGGTCCCGAGCGCTGACGTCGAGCGGCACGCGGCTGCCGTCGGGCGCGGTCAGCACCAGCTCGGAGCGGGTGACCGGCTCGTTGAACTCGAGCGTGACCGTGCCCGGCACCTCCTCGACGACGGCCTCGTCGGCGGGGTCGGTGCCGACGAGGGCCGCGTGCGCCGACGCCGGACCGGCGGTCAGCGCCGGCGCCAGGAGGACGGGCAGGAGCAGCAGGACGACCAGGGCTCTACGCACGGCGTCGATCCTGCCGCAGGACACCCAGGAGCGCCGCGACCGCGACCACGAGGGCCGCTCCGCCGAGGACGCGACCCAGGACGTCGGAGCCGGACCCGCCGGACTCGTGCGCGCCCGACTCGTGCTCGCCGGCGTCGTCGCCGGTGGCGGAACCGCCGTGCGCGTGGCCGCCCTCGCCGGCGGGCAGCAGGCTGAGCGTCGGGGCGGGCTTGTCGGGCTCGGTGTCGCCCTGCTGCACCTGGTCCCAGTCGACGACCTCGCCGTCGGAGTAGGTCTGCTCGGCCTCGAACCGGATGCTGTCGGCGTCGGGGAACGGTCCGCCCGACAGGGCGAACTCGTCGAACTCCCCCGGCGGGATGCCGTCGCCGTCCGCGGTCCACGTGACCGTGCGGACGGCTCGGGTGATCTCGGTGCCGTCGACCTCGACGGGCGCGGGCAGGCGGCCCTCGCGCGTCGTGATCGTCCAACCGGGCTTGGTCTGGGCGGTGAGGTGCAGGAAGGGAGCGTCCGCGGGCAGCGTCACGACGAGCTTCGTCGTGTCGGCCGTGTCGGACTCGGTGGGCACGCGGAAGACGATCTTGCCGTAGCCGTCGCGTGCGGCGTCGGGCGAGGAGACGCCGACGTGGGCGACGGCGGGGCCGGCGACGGCCACCGTGGCGAGGGTGAGGGCCGCGGCGGCGGCCAGACGGGTCGGACGGGTGGTGGGCATGACGGGACCTTCGGGTACGAGGGGCTGGTGGACGGGCTCACGCCGTCAGCGGCGGGGCCCGGCCCGAGGGCCGGGGGCCCGCGTCGCTCCCCTCGCGCACCAGGACGCCCGACGTGACGCCCGTCCTGCGACGTGCCAGCACCACGAGGCCGGGCACGCGCACGAGCCCGACGACGGTGTCCGCGGCCCGCCACCAGAGGTCCTCGGCGTGACGCAGTGCGAGCAGGCTCACCAGCGTCGCGAGGGCGTGCGCCCCGAGCATCCTCGTGTCGTGGGACCCGGACGGCGTGGCGAGCAGGTGCGCCGCGACCTGGCCGAGCACCAGCAGGCCGAGCAGCTGGGACGACGTGAGCCTGCGCGCGCCGACCAGCCGGGTCACCAGCGCGGCGCCGGTGGCCACGAGGACGACGGCCGCGGAGGGCACCTCGCCACCGGCCAGGACGTGGGCGGAGGTCGCGCAGGCGGCCACTGCCACGCCCACGAGCGCAGGGCGGAGGAGCCGCGGGCCCAGCCCGCGTGCCGCCGTCCCGCTGCGCGTCGTCACCCCACGAGGGTAGTCGGGACGGACCACGGGCCTGGCGGCGGCCGTTACGGTGGGAACCATGTCCGACATGCAGCAGACCGCCGGCATCATCGCGCTCGACGAGCGGTGGGGTGCCCACAACTACCACCCGCTCCCCGTGGTGATCTCCGAGGCCGAGGGCGCATGGGTGACCGACGTCGACGGTCGCCGGTACCTCGACTTCCTCTCCGGGTACTCCGCGCTCAACTTCGGGCACCGCCACCCCGACCTCGTCCGAGCCGCGCACGAGCAGATCGACCGGCTCACCCTGACCTCCCGCGCCTTCCACAACGACCAGTTCGGCGCCTTCTGCGCCGAGCTCGCCGAGCTCACCGGCACCGAGATGGTGCTGACGATGAACACCGGCGCCGAGGCCGTCGAGTCCGCCATCAAGGTCGCCCGCAAGTGGGCCTACGAGGTCAAGGGTGTCGCCTTCGACGCGGCCGAGATCATCGTCGCCACGCACAACTTCCACGGCCGCACGACCACCATCGTCTCCTTCTCCGACGACCCGGTCGCGCACGACAACTACGGCCCCTTCACGCCGGGCTTCGTCACCGTCCCCTACGGCGACGCGCAGGCCGTGCGCGACGCCATCGGCCCGAACACCGCCGCCGTCCTCATGGAGCCGATCCAGGGCGAGGCCGGCGTGGTGGTGCCGCCCGCCGGGTTCTGGGCCGACGTGCGCGACGCCTGCACCGAGAACGAGGTGCTGCTCATCGCCGACGAGATCCAGTCCGGTCTCGCCCGCACGGGCCGCCTCTTCGCGCTCGACCACGAGGGCGTGCGGGCCGACCTGTACACCTTGGGCAAGGCGCTCGGCGGCGGCATCATCCCCGTCTCGGCGGTCGTCGGACGCGCCGACGTCCTCGGGGTGCTGCGGCCAGGGTCGCACGGCTCGACGTTCGGCGGGTACCCGGTCGCGTGCGCGGTCGGCCGCGCGGTCGTCGGCCTGCTCGCGACGGGTGAGTTCCAGGAGCGGTCCGCCGACCTCGGCCGGCACCTGCACGACCGGCTCGAAGCCCTCCTCGGGCAGGGCGTCGCCGCCGTGCGCGGTCGAGGCCTGTGGGCCGGCGTCGACCTCGACCCCCTGGGACGTACCGGACGCGAGGTGTCGATGGCGCTGCGCGACGAGGGCGTGCTGTGCAAGGAGACGCACGAGCGGACGCTGCGCATCGCCCCGCCGCTCGTCATCACGCGGGACGAGATCGACCACGCGGTCGACGCGCTCGAACGTGCGCTGAAGGTCTGATCCGTGGGCACGCTGCTCGCCGTGCTCGCGCTCGTCGCGGGGCTGGTGCTGCTGCTCGTCGTGGTGGGTCTCGTCCGGCTCGCGCTGGTGCGACGTGGTCACCGCCGTCGGGTGGCCGGCTACGCACCCGAGGTGGTCGAGCAGGCGGGTCTCTTCGCGGTCGCCTCCGACCGGCAGACGCAGGTGCGGGGCATCGGCTCGCTGCTGCTCGGACGCGAGCACCTCGCGTTCGTGCCGCTCGTGGCCGGCCGCGACGTCGAGGTGCCGCGCGACGCGATCACCTCGGCGACCCTCTCGCGGACCTTCCTGGGCAGGTCGACCGGTGCCGACCTGCTGGTCGTCACCTGGTCCCTGGACGGGCTGGCCGACGCGGCGGCCTTCCAGGTGTCGGACCCGGCCGGTTGGCGCGACCGGCTCTCCTGAGGCTCAGCCGAAGAAGGTGGCGCCGCCGGGCGGGGCGGGCGACGCCTCGCTGCGGGCGTCCGTGAACGCCGTCCCGCCGGCCAGCCGGTCGCGCACCTGGACCGCGTCGAGCACACGGTAGGGGAACATCGACCCCGCGGCACGTCGTGCGAGGGGCGCCGGGTCGACCGGCGCACGCGATGCGACGACGAGGACGTTGCCGTGACGCCGCCCCTTGAGCGTCGCCGGCTCCGCGCTGACGACGACGTGCGGCAGGGCGGTCTCGACGGCCCGCAGCGCGTCGCGGACGAACGGGAACGGCGCGCGGTCGGCGAGGTTCAGCAGGACCAGCCCCTGCGGTCCGGCCACGCGCGCGACGTCCGCGTACCACTCACACGTCACGAGGTCCGCCGGGACGCGCGCCCCCGCGAACGCGTCGACGACGACGAGGTCGTAGGCGGCGTCGCGCAGGCTCGCGACGCCGGCGCGTCCGTCCTCGGCACGCACGCGGATGCCGCTGCGCTCGGGCAGCGGCAGCTCCGCCCGGACGAGCGCCGTCAGCTCGGCGTCGGGCTCGAGCACGAGCTGGCGGGAGCGCGGGCGCGTGGCGGCCACGTAGCGCGCCAGCGTCATGCCCGCCCCGCCGACGTGCAGCGTGCGGACCTGCACGCCCGGCGCCCATGCCGTGTCGACGACGTCGGCCATGCGGCGCACGTAGTCGAACTCGAGGTGCGTCGGGTCGTCGAGGTCGACGTGCGACTGCTCGGTGCCGTCGACCCGCACCGTGGCCGCGCGCGGGCGGTCCCGGTCGGGGACCACCTCCACCACCCGAGTCACCAGGGCACGTCGACGTCGTCGCCGGTGACGACGCGCAGCACGCGCGGACCCTCTGGCAGGGCCACCGTGACGACGGCGTCGTCGCCGAGCTGGCGTCCGCGACGTGTCTCGACCTCGCCGTCGACCTGCACGTCGCCCGAGGCGACGAGCGCACCGGCCTGCGCACCCGACTCGGCGACGTCCGCGAACTTGAGCAGCTGACCCAGCCGGATCATGTCGCTGGTGATCGCGATGGTCTCCACGTCGTCCGGTCCCGTCATGACGTCCAGCCTAGGCCGGACCCGCCTAGGGTGGACGGGTGGAACCGAGCAGCGTGCGCGCCGACGTGTGGGTGTGGTCGGTGCGCCTGTTCGCGTCGCGCTCCGCCGCGAGCGCCGCGTGCAAGGGCGGACAGGTGCACGTGAACGGCCGCCGCGCCAAGCCCTCGCAGCCGGTGCAGGTCGGCGACCGGGTCGAGGCGACCACGCCCGGAGGCCCCCGGGTCGTCGAGGTGCGTCGCGTGCTGACCAAGCGCGTCGGTGCCGCCGTGGCGGCCGAGTGCTACACCGACCACACACCACCACCCCCGCCGCGCGAGGAACGTCTCGCCATGCCCCGCCGCGACCGCGGTGCCGGACGGCCGACCAAGCGCGAGCGTCGCGAGATGGATCGCTTCCGCGGTCGCTGAGCCGTGGTCAGCGGCGGGCGAGCAGCGGCAGCAGGTGCTCGGCCGCGAGCGGCGCCAGGGCGACGTCGGGGGCGTGCGGGTCGACCCAGCGGGCCTCCTCGATCTCCGCGGCCACCTGGTGGGTCGGGTCGTCGAGCCGCAGGGCGAAGCAGTGCGCCAGGAGGTCGTGTCCTGCCTCGTTCGCGGCGACGGTGCGGATGGTGCCGAGCGGTGCGAGCCGGGCCGGGTCGACCAGCAGACCGAGCTCCTCGGCCAGCTCTCGCACCAGCGCCTCGACGTGGGACTCCCCCGCCTCGGGCTTCCCGCCCGGGTTCATGAACAGGGTGGTCCCGCGCTTGCGCACGAGCAGCGTGCGACCGTCCGCGCGCGTGGCGAGCGCCGCGACGACCTCGATGACCGGACGCGCGGTCACGGTCGGCTCACGGGGTGGGCGACGGCAGCGCGCCGCCCCACTTGTCGGTCCACGTCGGCGCCGACGCGAGCACGTCGAGCAGCGTGTCGAGGTCGGGGTCGATGGTGACGATGTGCTGCTGCGCCTCCCGCACGAACCCGTCCACGACCATGCGGTCGAGCATGGCCCGCATCGGCGACCAGAAGCCCTCCACGTCGAGGAACCCGGACCGCTTCGCGTGGATCGTGAGCTGCGCCCACGTCCACTGCTCGGCGACCTCCTCGAGGGTGCCGGCGCCGCCCGGGAGGGCGAGGAACGCGTCGGCGAGGTCGGCCATGAGCGCCTTCCGCTCGTGCATCGTGTCGACCACGTGCAGCTCGGTGCAGCCGGTGTGGGCGAGCTCGCGGTCGTGCAGCGACCGCGGGATGACGCCCACGACGGTGCCACCTGCGGCGAGCGCGGCGTCGGCCACGGTGCCCATGAGCCCCACACGACCGCCGCCGTAGACGACGGTGATGCCCCGCTCGGCGAGCGTGCGTCCGACGTGCTCGGCTGCCGCGGCGTACGCCGGGCTCGTGCCGTGGCTGGAGCCGCAGAAGACCGCGACCGCACCGAGGGCGGTGCTCACGCGTCGTCCTCGAGCGCCTCGCGCAGCGCGGCGACGGCCTGCGGTCCACCGGCGAGCGACCAGCGCAGCCCGGCGACGTCGACCTGCTCGGCGGCTCCGCCCGCACCGCGCACGAGGGCCGCGCCCGGCAGCCAGTCCCAGGCCGGGGTGCTGTGCTGGAACCAGGCGCCGAGCCGTCCGGTGACGACGCCCACGAGGTCCATCGATCCCGAGCCGTGCATGCGCAGCGTCGCCGGCAGGGCGGCGGCCCGCAGGAACGGCTCGCGCACGTGGGCGTCGGAGACGTTCCCGGGGTGGAGGTAGGTGGCGGCACCCACGGTGGTCACGTCGACGTCGCGCACGGGCTCGACGACGAACCCGTTCCACGTGGTCGGCAGGTCGGGCCCGCCCACGAGCACGCCGTCGCGGGCGTGGGCCACCGCGCCCAGCACCAGCGTGTCGCCGTCGAGCAGGGCCACGGCGGAGCACCAGTAGTCGGACCCGCTCGCGAAGTTGTAGGTGCCGTCGACCGGGTCGATCACCCAGCGGCGGCCGGAGATGCCGGGCTCGTCGGTGCCCTCCTCCCCCAGCAGGCCGTCCTCGGGACGCAGACGTCGCAGCATGTCGACGACGAGCGCCTCCGCGGCGTGGTCGGCGGCGGTGACGACGTCGGAGACCGACGTCTTGCTGCGCACGTCGAGGTCGGAGCCCTCGCGCATGCGGGCGGCCAGCGCGACGGCCTCGGTGACCAGGCGGACCGCGAGGTCGGCGTCGGACAGGACGGACGGGTCGGCGGCGAGGTCGCTCACGCGTCCATCCTGCCGTGCCGGTGGAGGCCGCGGCAGCGCGGGTCGGGGCCGGCGGGCGTCGTCAGTCGATGGGCGCGGCGGCCAGGCGGTCGCGGACCGTGCCGATCAGGCGGCGCAGGGTGGCCAGGTCGGCGTCGTCCATCTCGAGGACGTCGGCGGCGTGCTCGTAGAGCCGGTCGGCCAAAGGCCGCAGCGCGGCGCCGGCCGGCGTCAGCGTGACGAGGGTCGAGCGCTCGTCCTGCGGGTTCCGCGCCCGCGTGACCCGCCCGTGCGCCTCGAGTCGTTTCACCAGCGGCGACAGGGTGCCGTAGTCGAGCCGCAGCCGTGCCGCGAGCTCCTTCACGCTCTGCCCGTCCTGCTCCCACAGCGCCAGCAGCACGAGGTACTGCGGGTACGTCAGGTCGTGCTCGTCCAGCAGCGGCCGGTACGCCGCCGTCATCTGGCGCGACGTCGAGTACAGGTCGAAGCAGAGCAGGTCGGACACCGTGGGAGTGCTCATCCTCCGATGGTACATCGTGCACGATGGATTCGACGGGGTTTCGTGTGCTTGCGTGGTGGGCTGGGCCCTGCGGGTGCGCTGCCTGCGGGGGGCGTGGGGTTGCTGGCGCGTTGGCTGCCGTCGTCGTGACCTTGCTGGCGCGTTGGCTGCGGGTGTCGTGACCTTGCTGGTGCGCTGCCTGCGGGGGTCTGGGCTTGCTGGTGCGCTGCCTCGGCTCTCGCTGGGCCTGGTCTCCGAAAGGGCCTCGACCGGCAGCGGG
>NZ_LUNF01000131.1:0-6644 GCF_001626145.1 Aeromicrobium sp. REDSEA-S32_B7 | reverse complement strand
GAAGATCGCGCTGATCACCGAAAACAGCCAGGCCGCCAAGAACGGCCTTATCTACGATGCCCTCAACACCGCTGCCGAACCGTTCGGCCACGAAGTGTTCAATTACGGCATGTACACCGCCGAAGACAGCGCATCGCTGACCTATGTGATGAACGGTGTGCTGGCGGGCATCCTGCTCAATTCCAAGGCCGCCGATTTCGTCGTGACCGGCTGCGGCACGGGCATGGGGTCGATGCTGGCCTGCAATGCGATGCCCGGCGTCTTCTGCGGCCTCGTGATCGACCCGACCGATGCCTTCCTGTTCAACCAGATCAATGCCGGCAACGCGATCGCAATGCCCTATGCCAAGGGTTTCGGCTGGGCCGCCGAGCTCAACCTGCAAGATTGCTATCGCAAGCTGTTCGAAAACGAAGCGGGTGCGGGTTATCCGCGCGAACGGGCCGAACTGATGCGCAAGAACCGCGGCTTCCTCGCCGACCTCAAGGCCGCCAGCACGCATGACATGCTGACCGTGCTGAAGAATGTCGATCAGGACCTGCTGCGCGCCGCGATCGCGGGCGAACGCTTCGCAGAATATTTCTACGCCAATTCGCAGGATGACGCGATCAGCGACTATCTGCGCAATCTCTGACCCCTTCGGGAATCGCATGACCGGCATGAACCGGCACCGGGGGCAGGGGATCGCGTCGTCGCGGCGCGATCCCCACCGCACCACACTGGGAGAGTGAATACCATGGCCACCACCCCCTTCGACCTGACGGGGCGCACCGCGCTCGTCACGGGTGCCAATACGGGTATCGGGCAGGGCATCGCCATCGCGCTGGCGCAGGCCGGGGCCGATATTGCCGCAGTGGGCCGCAGCCCCGCCGACGAGACCGCCGAACAGGTCCGCGCGCTGGGCCGCCGCTGCGAGCTCGTTTCCGCCGACCTGTCCTCGATCGAACCGGTCGCCGAAGTGGTCGACACGGTCGTCGCCAAGCTCGGGCGTCTCGATATCCTCGTCAACAATGCCGGGATCATCCGCCGCGAGGATGCGCTCGACTTCTCGGAAGAGGATTGGAACGCCGTGATGGACACCAATCTGAAGACGCTGTTCTTCCTGTGCCAGGCGGCCGCGCGCCACATGACCGGCTGGTCATCGCAGGATGGCGAGCGGGGCAAGATCGTCAACATCGCCTCGATGCTGACCTTCCAGGGCGGCATCCGCGTGCCGAGCTACACCGCCAGCAAATCCGGCGTCGGGGGCCTGACCAAGCTGATGGCCAATGAATGGGCGCCGCGCGGCATCAACGTCAACGCGATCGCCCCGGGCTTCATCCAGACCCACATGACGGCCGCGACCGCGGAGCGCATCGGCGTCCCGTTCGACGACTTCATCAAGTTCAGCGCCGAGCAGATCCCCGTCCAGCGCGTCGGCCAGCCCGAGGACATCGCGCACACCGCGTCGTTCCTCGTGAGCGAGGGCGCCGGCTTCGTGTCGGGCCAGGTCATCTACGTCGCCGGCGGACCGAAGGACTGAACCGACCGTGAGCACGCCCGAGGGACTCGACCTCGACGCCTTCGCGCGCTGGCTCGACGAGCAGGCTCCCGGCCTGCTCGTCGGCCCGCTCGAGGCGTCGCTCATCACCGGCGGCAAGTCGAACCTGACGTACGCCGTCACCGACGGACGTCGCGACGTCATCGTCCGCCGGCCGCCCCTCGGGCACGTGCTCGCCACCGCCCACGACATGGGCCGCGAGCACCGCGTCATCGCGGCGCTCGCCGACACCGCGGTCCCCGTGCCGACCACCTACGGGCTCTGCCAGGACGACACCGTCGTCGGGGCGCCGTTCTACGTGATGGAGCGCGTCGTCGGCACGCCGTTCGCGCGGGCGTCGGACCTCGCCGCCCTCGGCGAGCAGCGGGTGCGGACCATCACCGGGCGCATGGTCGACGTGCTCGCCGACCTGCACGCCGTCGACCCCGACGACGTCGGTCTCGGCGACTTCGGCCGCCCCGACGGCTACCTCGAGCGCCAGGTGCGCCGCTGGAAGAAGCAGCTCGACGCGTCGCGCAGCCGCGAGCTGCCCGGCATGGACGAGCTGGTCGCGCGCCTCGAGTCGTCGATCCCCGACACCGGCGAGGGCACGATCGTGCACGGCGACTACCGCCTCGACAACCTCCTCGTCGACGCGAGCCCCGACGGCGGCGACCAGGTGACCGCGGTGCTCGACTGGGAGATGAGCACGCTCGGCGACCCGCTCACCGACGTCGCCGTGCTGCTCGCCTACCAGCAGCTGGCCGAGGAGGCGGGCGCAGGCGCCGGGGCCGGGCTGGTCACCGACGCCGCGCAGGCACCCGGGTACCTCTCGCGCGATGAGGTGCTGGCGCGCTACGCACAGCAGTCTGGACGCGACGTCTCCGACATCGACTTCCACCTGGCGCTCGCCTTCTTCAAGCTCGCCGTGATCCTCGAGGGCATCCACTTCCGGCACAGCCACGGCCAGACCCTGGGCGCCGGCTTCGACGGCATCGGCGACCTCATCGAGCCGCTCATCCAGGCCGGCCTGCGGGCCTGAGGCGCCGCTCCCCCACGTCGTCGCCCCGTCGTCGTCGCGGCGGAGCGCGTGGTGACCCGCGAGTAGGTCACGGCCGGGAACGCACTCCTCGTCGTCGCGCGTCCCCTAGGGTGGGCCGCGTGACCGCCGAGATCCTCGAGCCCCGACGTCGCCCCACGCAGGAGCGCAGTCGGGCCAAGTTCGAGCTGCTGCTGCGCACGGCGCGCGACCTGCTGCTCGACGTCGGGTTCGAGTCGTTCACGTGCGAGGAGGTCTCGCAGCGCGCGGGGCTGCCGACGGGCACGCTCTACCAGTACTTCGCGAACAAGTACGTGATCGTCTGCGAGCTCGACCGCCAGGACGCCGTCGCCGTGCACGAGGAGCTCACCCGCTTCTCGGAGATGATCCCGTCGCTGGACTGGCTGCGCTTCCTCGACCGGATGATCGACCACATGGCGGGCCTGTGGTCCGACGACCCGTCGCGGCGCGCCGTGTGGCTGGCCGTGCAGTCGACGCCCGCGACCCGCGCGACCGCCGCCGTGACCGAGCGCGAGCTGGCCGCCGCCGTCGCCCGCTTCCTCGCCCCCCTCACCCCGGGCACCCCGCGCGAACGTCGCCAGATCATGGCCGAGGTGCTCGTGCACGTGACCTACTCGATGCTGAACTTCTCCGTCCGCGACGGCCAGAGCCACGCCGAGGCCGTCATCGAGCTCAAGCGCCTCCTCGCCTCCTACCTCCTCGCCTCCGAGCCCGACCCCCGCTGACCCCTCCCTCACCCTTTGGGTTGGGCCCCACCCCAAGGGTGACTCCCCCACTCAGCGTTGGGTGGGGACGCACCCCTGGGGGTGGGACGACGACGCCGGTCTCGCCGACGTCGCCTCGTCCACAGCGCCCATCACGCGCGGGCGCGCCATCCACAGGTCGGAGCGCGACCCTGGCCGATGCCGACGTCGGCGGCGTTCGATCGTCCTATGAGCGACCTTCTCGACCATCTCGCCGCACGCGCCGCCGCCGAGGGCGGTTTCTTGCTGACCCGACACCTGCGTGACCTCGGCGTCGACAAGAACCGCACCATCGCCCTGCTCAAGCTGGGCGCGCTCGTGAAAATCAGGTACGGCGCCTACGCCGTCGCAGCCGCGTGGGAGAAGCTCGACGTCGTCACGCGGCACGCCATCGTGACGCGCTCGGTCCTCGCGCGCGTCGACGACGGCGCCGTCGCGTCGCACCAGTCCGCAGCCGCACTCCACGGACTCGACCTGTGGGACGTCGACCTGTCGGAGGTGCACCTCACGCGCCTCGACGGACGGACGGGACGACACCGGGCCGGGGTGGTCTGGCACGAGCCGACGATCACGGTCGAGGACGTGAGCGACGTCGACGGCTACCGCTGCACGTCACCGGTCCGCGCGGCGCTGGAGACGACGAGCCTGCACAGCGTGGAGCACGGCGTCGTCGCGCTCAGCAATGCGCTGCGGCGTACCCGGATGGGCGCCGACGAGGTGGACGCGCACGTCGCCCGTTTCCGTTCCTGGGCCAACGCCGACATGGTCCGGCGTGCTGCCCAGCTCGCCGACGGACGGTTCGAGAGCGTCGGCGAGTCGCGGTCCTTCGTGATGTTCTGGCGCCACGGCGTGGACCTCCCCGAGCCGCAGGTCGTCATCGTCGACCTCTCCGGCCGGGCGGTCGGCCGCGTCGACTTCCAGTGGACTCTCGACCGCCATGTCGGGGAGTTCGACGGCCTCGTCAAGTACGGGCGGCTCAACCCGGACCCGACCGATCCGGGGCGGACCGTGGTGCAGGAGAAGATCCGCGAGGACCTCGTCCGCGACGCGCGCAACGGCGTCTCGCGGTGGGGGTGGGTGGACCTCTCCCCGGCGCGACAGGCCGCGACTTGCGCCCGGATCGAGGCCGCACGGGCACGGTCGCGGAAGTTGTACGTCGACGTCGCACGGCCGTGGGGCTGAGACGTCGCGGCATCTCCCCCACCCCAGGGGTTCGTACCCACCCAACGCTGATGTGGGGAGTCATCCCTTGGGTGGGGCCCAACCCAAAGGGTGGGGAGGGGGCTAGTGGGTGAGGAGGACGTAGGCGAGGGCGTGGTCCGCGTCGTGGGTGAGGCTGAGGTGGGTCTCGACGTCGGGGAGGTGGGTGGCGACGGCGCCGAGGAGGCGCAGGCGGGGGCGGCCCCACGCGTCGCACACCACCTCCACCTGGCGCAGCGCCTCGTCACCCATCACCGGCGGCTCACCGAAGAGCGACGCCGACCACGCCTTCACCAGCGCCTCCTTCGCCGCCCAGCGCACGGCCAGGTGGCGCCCCGAGCCGCCGCCGTGACCGGCCGCCCGGTCGGCGACGTCGCGCCGCTCCCCCGGCGTGAACACGCCCGCGAACCGCGACCCCGCCAGCTCCAGCTGCTGCTCGAACGACGGCACGTGCACCAGGTCGACCCCGACGCCCAGCACGACAGCACCGGACACGACGATCTCGGGCACGGCGACCCCGGGCGCGACGGCCTCCGCTGCCCCCAGGCCGGCCCGCTCGACCCGGCCCGCCCCAGCGGCCGCGGCGCCGGACGGGTCCGACGTCACGAGCACGACGGCCCGACGTAGACGCCGTCGTCGCCGAGACGCGCCTGCGGGTCGAGCAGCACCGACGCCTCGCGACCGCGGACGCCGTCCGTGCCGAGCCGACGTCCCGACGGACGCTCGTACGCCGACGCCGCACCGACCATCACCCGCGCGAGGCGCATCCGACCAGCGACGGCACGCTCGCGCGCCCGCGCCCGGTACGTCTCGCGCTCGCCCTCGGGGAGCGTCTGCACGAACGCCTCCGGGTGGGCCAGCGCGATGAGACCAGCCACGTGGCCGAACCCGAGGCTGGTCACCAGGCCCGCCTTGAGCGGCGCTCCGGCGAGCGGCTCGCGCAGCCACACCAGGTGCTCGTGCTCGGCCAGCACGTCGTCGACGCAGTCGAGGCTGCGGTTCGGCGGCAGGACGCCGCTCGCGAGCACCTGGGTGAGACCGATCAGCTGGAATGCGGCAGCACCGCCCTTCGCGTGACCGGTCAGCGTCTTCTGCGACACGACGAACAGCGGGTTGCCGGCGCTGCGCCCGATCGCCGCCGCGAGCCGCTCGTGCAGCTCGGACTCGTTCGGGTCGTTCGCGGCCGTCGACGTGTCGTGCTTGCTCACGACGCCGACGTCGTCGGCGTCGAGGCCGAGCATGCGCAGCGACCGCGCCAGCTGCGACTCGCGGCCCCCGATGCCGGCCGCCAGGGCCCCGATGCCGGGCGCCGGGATCGACGTGTGCACGCCGTCGGCGAAGGAGCCGGCGTACGCGACCACGGCGTGCACCGGCAGGCCCATCCGCGCCGCCACGTCGCCGCGGGCCAGCAGCAGCGTGCCGCCACCCTGCGACTCCACGAACCCGCCGCGACGTCGGTCGTTGGCGCGACTGACGCGACGCGGGTCGATGCCCTGGGCGAGCATCGCGCCGGAGTCGGCCGTGGCCGACATGTCGGCGAAGCCGATGATGCCCTCCGTGCTCAGGTCGTCGAAGCCACCGGCCACGACGAACTCCGCCTTGCCGACCTTGATCTTGTCGACGCCCTCCTCGACCGACACGGCCGTGGTGGCGCACGCGGCAACGGGGTGGATCATCGCGCCGTAGCTGCCGACGTACGACTGCACGACGTGCGCGGCGATGACGTTGGGCAGCGCCTCCTGGAGGATGTCGTTCGGGTTGCTCTCACCGAGCAGCGTGTTGATGTACAGCGCGTGCATGGAGGCCATGCCGCCCATGCCGGTGCCCTGCGTGTTCGCGACGAAGGCCGGGTGCACCCAGCGCATCAGCTCGGCGGGCGTGAACCCGCTCGACAGGAACGCGTCGACGGTGCACACGAGGTTCCAGATCGCCACGCGGTCGATGCTCTCCAGCATCTCGGCCGGCACGCCCCAGACCGCCGGGTCGAACCCGGTCGGGATCTGCCCCCCGATGGTGCGGGTGAGCTCCATGCGGCGCGGCACGCGGATCTCGGTGCCGGCCTTGCGGGTGACGGACCACTCGCCGTCGTCGGACGACGTGATCGTCGTGCGCTCGGGGTCGGCGG
>NZ_LUNF01000130.1:5414-12283 GCF_001626145.1 Aeromicrobium sp. REDSEA-S32_B7 | reverse complement strand
GGTCAAAGGGCACCCGCACCACCTCGATGTTCTCGTCCTCATCGCCGTCCAACCGGGACTCCCTCAGTCCAGTGGCCAGGTAGGCGTGCATATACTCGGTGGCCCAGCCGGGAGCGACCCAGAAGCTGGAAAGGTGCAGCAGGCTGTCGGCGGTGTAGCCGATCTCTTCCTGAAGCTCCCTGAGCACCGCCTCCTCGGAGACCTCACCGTCCTCCACTCCGCCGGCCGGCACCTCCAGGCGGACGGTGATGGAGTGGGACACGTTCGGCGCGGGGGAGGCCCCGACCGCGCTCTCGGTCGTCGAGTGAGTCACGATCCCCAGTCATACGCCCGCCCGCCGGTTACCGGCCAGTCGCGCACATTGTGTTCACGCCGGGTGACCTTGCTGCTGCGCTGCTCGGCTCGCGCTGGGGGTGGCTTCCGAAAGTGCCTCGACCGGGTGGCCGGGTGCAATCCACTGACGAGGGGGCCGGCCGGTCGAACGCTTCTGCGTTCACGACGGGATCCCGTAGTCAACGCAGAAGCCTTCGATCTTCCGCACGCGAACGCAGATTCTTGCGTCCACGCGGGCCACAGCCCGAGATCCGAGGCCGGCCCCCACCAAGGTCACGACGAAGGCAGGCAGCGCAGCAGCGGGACGAGGCCCACCGCACCCGGCGCACCGGCGACGTCGACGAACCCGCGGGCAGCGCACCGGCCCGTCCGTCCCGAGGCGGTTCGACTCCGCCGCCTCCCACCCCGTACACTGGTCTGACCGGTGAGAAAGTCACGCTGTCTCGTCATGCCCTCGTCCCTGCCTGCAGGACGGGCGTGGTCGACCAGGGTCACCGGCAGACGGCACTAGCTCAACTGGCAGAGCATCGGTCTCCAAAACCGAAGGTTGGGGGTTCAAGTCCCTCGTGCCGTGCCAGCACGACGCACCACCAGACCAGCACGATCCAACGAAGGGAACACCGTGAGCGAGAGCCACGAGACGTCGGCCACGAAGGAGCGGCGCACCTCCCCGCTGACCTTCTACCGCCAGGTCGTCGCGGAGCTGCGCAAGGTCGTGTGGCCCACGCGACCGCAGGTCGTCAACTACTTCTTCGTCGTGCTCGTCTTCGTCCTGATCATGATGGCGTTCGTCGCCGGCCTGGACTACGGGTTCGGCAAGGCGATGTTCGCCGTCTTCGCGTGAACCCCAGACGCACACCCGCAGAGGAACCTTGTGACTGAACAGTCCCCCGAGACGAGCCCCGTCGAGGTCGAGGAGCTCTCCGACGTCGAGGCCGCCGACGAGGCGCCCGAGGTCGAGGAGACCACCGACGACCTCGACACGCTCGACGCACCCGACGAGACGGTCGACACCGACCAGGCCGACGAGGCCGAGGTCGACGCCGACCTCGAGGCCGACGCCCCCGTCGACGCCGCCCCGGTCGACGCCCTGGCGGAGTTCCGCGAGCGCCTGCACAGCCAGATCGGCGACTGGTACGTCGTGCACACGTACTCCGGCATGGAGAAGCGGGTCAAGGCGAACCTCGAGAACCGCATCACCTCCCTCAACGCCGAGGACTACATCTTCGAGATCGTGGTCCCGACCGAGGAGGTCGCCGAGATCAAGAACGGCCAGCGCAAGCTCGTCAAGCGCACCGTCCTGCCCGGCTACGTCCTGGTCCGCATGGACCTCACCGACGAGTCGTGGGGCGTCGTGCGCCACACGCCGTCGGTCACCGGCTTCGTGGGCAACTCCCACCAGCCCGTGCCCCTCAGCCTCGCCGAGGTGGAGCAGATGCTCGCCCCGGCGGTGGAGGCCGAGGTCGCCCAGCAGGCGGCCGACGCCCCCGAGCAGCAGCAGACGGCCTCGTCCCCCAAGGTCGAGTTCGCCGACTTCGCGACGGGCGACTCCGTCATGGTCGTCGACGGTCCGTTCGCCACGCTGCACGCGACCATCACGGAGATCAACCTCGACGCTCAGCGGGTCAAGGCCCTGGTCGAGATCTTCGGTCGCGAGACCCCGGTCGAGCTGAGCTTCACCCAGATCCAGAAGGTGTGACCCCGACGTCGGCCCGGCCGACGTCCGCCACCTCGACCCGCACCACCCATCCACCAGAAGGACCCGAAGAAGAATGCCTCCCAAGAAGAAGGTCGCAGCGCTCGTCAAGGTGCAGCTGCAGGCCGGCCAGGCCAACCCCGCGCCGCCCGTCGGCACGGCGCTCGGCCCGCACGGCGTCAACATCATGGAGTTCTGCAAGGCGTACAACGCCGCCACGGAGTCCATGCGCGGCAACGTCGTCCCCGTCGAGATCACGATCTACGAGGACCGTTCGTTCACGTTCGTCACGAAGACGCCGCCCGCGGCCGAGCTGATCAAGAAGGCCGCCGGCCTCGCGAAGGGCTCGCCCGTCCCGCACAAGGACAAGGTCGGCAAGCTCAGCAAGGACCAGATCCGCGAGATCGCCACGACGAAGCTCCCGGACCTGAACGCGAACGACATCGACCAGGCCATGAAGATCGTCGAGGGAACCGCCCGCTCCATGGGCGTCACCACCGACTGACCAACCCCCCACCGAGCAGTACGTGGCAGGGCCGGCTGGGCCCGCGAGACCACACCTGGTGCACAACCGAAGGAAGCCAGACATGACACAGCGCAGCAAGGCGTACCGCGCCGTCGCCGAGAAGATCGACCGCGACGCCCTCTACACCCCGCTCCAGGCCACCACGCTGGCCAAGGAGTCGGGCAGCAAGAACTACGACTCCACCGTCGACGTCTCCGTGCGTCTCGGGGTCGACCCTCGCAAGGCCGACCAGATGGTGCGCGGCACCGTCAACCTGCCCCACGGCACCGGCAAGACCGCCCGGGTCCTGGTCTTCGCCACCGGCGCCAACGCCGACGCCGCCCGTGAGGCCGGCGCCGACCACGTGGGTGCCGACGAGCTCGTGGAGCAGGTGAACGGCGGCTGGCTCGACTTCGACGCCGTCGTCGCCACGCCCGACATGATGGGCAAGGTCGGTCGCCTCGGCCGCGTCCTCGGCCCGCGCAACCTGATGCCGAACCCCAAGACCGGCACGGTGACCGTCGACGTCGCCAAGGCCGTCAGCGACATCAAGGGCGGCAAGGTGCAGTTCCGCGTCGACCGTCACGCGAACCTGCACTTCGTCATCGGCAAGGCCTCGTTCTCCGCCGAGCAGCTCGCCGAGAACTACGGCGCCGCCATCGAGGAGATCCTGCGTCTCAAGCCGGCCAGCTCCAAGGGCCGCTACCTGAAGAAGATCACGGTCTCCACGACCCAGGGTCCGGGCGTCCCGGTCGACCCGTCGCACCTGCGCAACTTCGCGGCGGCCGACGAGGCCTGAGCCTGCGTCGTCCCACCCAGGACCCCCTCCGCCGACGCGGTCAGGTAGCCGCCGACGGCCTCGGCGGTGGGGGCCGCGGCGGTCAGGCCCGCGTCCTGGGCGGCCGCGTCGTCGCCGTGCAGGATGCCCACGGGCACCCGTCGTCCGCCGAGGTCGCCGACGCGCACGTGCACGACGTCGCGCAGCTGCGCCACGTCGACGGTCACGGTGCCGCTGCCCCGGGTGGCGGCGTGCGCCACCAGGGCGTCGACGACCTGGCGCACCGGCTCGGAGGCCACGCGCGCCCGCACGGGCGCCGCAGCGCCCAGCACCAGCCCGCGGCCCTGGTCCGACAGCGGCTCGCGCCACCGGTCGACGACGGTGGAGGTCAGCGCGACGAGGTCGACGTCGAGCTCCTCGGCCGTGCTGACGTCGCGTCGCTCCTCGAGCAGGTCGGCGACCGCCGCGCCCAGCCGGTCGACCTCGCCGATGGCGCGCTCCAGCTCGACCGTGATCTCGGCCGGCACCTGCTCCCAGCGGGTCAGGTCCTCCAGGGAGAGGCGTAGGGCGGTGAGCGGGGTGCGCAGGTCGTGGGAGGCGCTCACGGCGATCGCGCGCTCGCGGTCGACCTGGCCGTCGAGCCGGTCGGTCGTCTCCTGCAGGGTGCGGCCGAGGTCGTCGAACGGTCGGGTCACGTGCCGGGCGGCGACGAGGCCGACCACTCCCGCGAGCACGGCGGCTGCGAGCGCGGCGGCCACGTGCGCGAGCACGCCGTGGTCGGCGAGGTCGGACGTCGTCGACAGCAGCAGCACGAGCAGGGCCAGGCCGACGAACGCTGCGACCAGCCGCTCACGCATCGGCGCCGCCGGTCTCCCAGCGGAAGCCCACGCCCCGCACGGTGACGAGCCGCGCCGGTGCGTCGGCGTCCTCGAGCTTCTGGCGCAGCCGTCCGATCGTCGTGTCGAGGGTCTTCGTGGAGCCGAACCAGTTCTCGTCCCACACCTCGTCCATCACGCGCTCGCGCGTGACGACGCTCCCGCCCGCGGACTCGACCAGGGCGAGCACGTCGAACTCCTTGACGGTCAGCCCGAGCTCGGTGCCGTCGACCCAGGCGCGGCGCGTGTCACGGTCGACCCGGACGCCGCCGGCGACCGGGTCGTCGGGGACGGCCGGTGCGGTCCGCGCCGTGCGCCGCAACAGGGCACGCACCCGGGCCAGCAGCTCGGCGAGGGCGAACGGCTTCGGCAGGTAGTCGTCGGCGCCGACGTCGAGGCCGACGACGCGGTCGAGCTCGCCGCCACGCGCGGTCAGGATCATGACGCCGCCGTCGTAGCCGGACGCCCGGGCCCGCCGGCAGACCTCGAGCCCGTCGACGTCGGGCAGGCCGAGGTCGAGCAGGACGAGGTCGACGGTCTCGGCGGCGAGCCGCTCGAGGGCCTCGCCGCCGGTCGCGACACGCTCGACGACGTAGTCCTCGCGCTCCAGGGTGCGCACGAGCGGGGCGGCGATCTGGTCGTCGTCCTCGACGACCAGCAGGGTGGGCGACATCTCAGGAAGCATACGGTCGGTCCGCCTCAGAAGTCTCGGTCGGCGGTGCCGGTCTCGGTGGCCGGCGCGGTGGAGCACTTCTGACCGGTCAGGTCCGTGGCGCTGGCCGAGGGGCTCCAGACCATCGTGGCCGCGGTGGTCACGGTGCGCAGGCCCGTCCCCGAGCTCACCGCACCGAGCCGGATCGTCACCACCGTGCGCGTCGCCGTGCCCACGGTGACGGTGCTGGCCGTGACGGTCCCGTTCCACTGCAGGGTCTTGCCGTTCTTCAGGTAGTCGGCCCGCAGGTTGATGCTGCCGAGGTTCAGGCCGGGCACGTCGAGCGTGTCGTCCCTCGAGCCGAAGCCGACGGAGGAGACCGCCCCGTCGCGAAGCCGCACCGTGACGGCCCGCGCCGTCCCGTCCCACCCGGCCACGAGCGACGCGGGGGAGACCTTCTCGCTGTACGTGAGCGTGACGGTGTCGCCGCTGTCGAGCCGGCCCACGGTCCCGCCGCCGTTGGCGGCCTGCACGTCGAGGGCGCGCACCGGGCTGTTGTCGACGACCCGGCCCGCGACGATGCTCGAGACGGTCGTCGTGCCGCGGGCGTCCAGCAGCACGGCGCGCAGGTCGATGCTGCCGTCGGCGACCGTCCTCGTGTCGAAGGCGCAGCTGTAGGGCGCGGTCGTGTCGGTGCACACGTCGGTCCAGGTTCCACTGCCGGCGACGGCGCGCTGGATCCGCACCGACGTCGCGCCGGCGGGGGCGTTGGCGCTCGCGGCGAGCGTGACGGTCCCGGTGAGGTACGTGCCCGGGTCGGTCATCGACACCGAGGAGACGGTGTTGTCGACGACGCGTCCGGTCACGACCGCGGAGGTGGTCTGCAGGCCGACGCCGTCGGTCGCGACGGCGCGGACGGAGTAGGTGCCGTCGGGCAGTGCGGTGGTGTCGAAGCGGCACGACCACGGAGCGGCCGTGACGGTGCACAGCGAGCGCCAGGTGCCGGAGGTCCCCGCCACGTACTGCAGGTCGACCGTGTCGACGCCCGCTCCGGCGTCCGACGCCGTCGCCGCGAACGTGCGCACACCGCTGAGCGGCGTGCCGGGGTCGACCATGGTGACCGTGGGGCGGGTGTTGTCGACGAGCACGTCGGTCTGCACGACGGACGTGTAGGTCGTCACGCCGGCCACGACCGCGGCGCGCAGGTCGTAGGACCCGTCGGCGAGGCTCGCGGTGCTCCACTGGCAGGTCGCGACGTTCGAGACCAGCAGGACCCCGGTGCAGGCCGTCGTCCAGCGGCCGGAGCCGGCCGGTGCGTACTCCAGGCGCGGTGTGCCGAACGGCAGGCCCGCGTTGTAGACGGTCATGGTCGCCGTGACGGTGCCGCTGACGGCGTCGGCGACGGGCGACAGCGCGATGGCGAAGCTGTTGGCCACGTAGGTGCGGACGACGTCGGAGGTCGTGCTGTAGCCGGCGCGGTCGGTGGCGACCGCGCGCAGGTCGTACGGACCGTCGGGGGTGGTGCCCGTGCGGGTGTCCCACGCGCAGGAGTACGGCGCCGTCGTGTCGGTGCACAGCGTCGTCCAGGTGGCGGCGTCCGCGGCCTGGTACTGCACGACCACCTGCGCGACCCCGGACTGTGCGTCGCTCGCGGTCGCGGCGATCGTCGCCGTGCCGCTCACGCTGCCGCCGGTCGGCGGGGTGACGGCCACGGTGGGCGGCGTCCAGTCCGCCGCGGCGGTCACGGTGCTAACGGAGTTCATCGTGCGGGCCGTGAACGTCGCCGACGAGAAGCCGGTCGCGGAGACCGCGACGGCGACGAGGACCGCCACGAGACCTACCAGGGGCAGGCGGCGCCGGGCAGGCGCCGGAGCGAGGTGGCGGGCGTTCATCGGCATGTCTCCCACGCTACGAAGAGGGGCTCCACAGGACGGTCACGCGCAGGTCACGCGCGCTCCACGAAGCAGGTCAGGGGGTGGCGGGCGCGACGCTCGACGGTGCCAGCACCTGCTCGGCCCGCGCCCGACGGT
>NZ_LUNF01000130.1:0-5409 GCF_001626145.1 Aeromicrobium sp. REDSEA-S32_B7 | reverse complement strand
GGGCCCGGAGGAGCTCCACGGCGCTGGCGAGCGCGACGAGGCCGGCGGGCACGCCGAGGACGAGCACGCGCACGTCGCGGTCGGCGAGGGCGACGAGCACCCAGCCGACGTGGGGCACGTGGTGCCGGACGACGGGCTGCGTGGGCGCGGTGAGCGAGAACCGCCAGGGGTCGGGCTGCGGGTTCGCATCACCCTGCGTCCGGAGCAGGCGGCCACCGCCCTCCGCGGTGCCGATCTCGATGATGCGGTGCGTCACGAGGTTGGGGACGCCGCTGTCGGCGGGAGGCTGGTAGGTGATCACGTCGCCGACGGCGAGGTCCGCGACCGGCACGGCCTTCTCGAGGACGATCGAGCCCTTGTCGATGGTCCCGGTCATGGAGCCACCGGTGATCACGTAGCGCTGGTAGCCCAGGAGGCTCGGCGCGAGGTAGGCCAGACCGGCGAGGGTCGCCACGACCAGGAGCGCGTTGACCGCCGAGGAGGTGACGCGGCGTGCGGTGCGACGCTCGACGCGGTGCTGCGCTGAGGTGCTCATGGTGCTCTCCCTGCTGGCGGTGGACGGGCCGTGGTGGCTGGTGGCGGTGGAGGTGGTTCGAGGAGGCGCGCGACGGGCGCGCCCCCTCGGGCCCGGCGCTGCGGCCCTCCCCGCGTGCCGGGCGACCCGGACGTGACCCTCCCTCCACGTCACGTCCGGGCTGGTCTCACTGGTTGGTGGTGGTGGCGGCGAGCTGCGTGGAGTCCCAGCTGTAGGCGGCCGAGGCGGTCTTGCCCTGCTGCGTGTTGTCCGCCGTGTCGGCCAGGCGCACCGAGAAGGTGTAGGAGCTGGCGACGCCGGGGTCGACGGTGCCGAGCGGGTTCTTCTGGCCGTCGGTCAGGCCGCCGAAGTTGCCGTCGTAGACCTTCGTGCCCGTCGTGGTGTTGGTGATGGTGAGCGAGAGCGCGTTGTCGGCGAAGCCGTTCGTCGAGGACGTCTCGGTCAGGCTGAACGAGGCCGGCAGCGAACCGGTGTTCGTGATGGTGAGGCTGCCGTTGACGACGTCGCCGGGCTTGATGTTCGACAGCGAGAAGACCGCCGCGTTGTTCTTGGAGTTCGTGTGCGTCAGGGTGCCCGACGTCACCGAGCTGATCGTGTTCGCCGTGCTGGAGGTGAACGTCGCGCCCGAGCCGATGGCGACGGCGCCGGCGGCGAGCAGGGTGGCGAGGGGGAGGAGGACCTTCTTGGTGTTCATGGTGTGGCTTCCTGTGCGGTGCTGCGTGATCGAGGTGATGTCGACGACGCTACGGAGCCGAGATCCACAGAAGTCCCCCACGAGATCCCCACGCACTCCACGTCTGGGAACCGGTCGGCGGCTACCCCGCGGGAAGCTCGAACCACACCGCCGCGCCACCGGCCGGGGAGTCCTCCGCCCCGACCCGGCCGCCGTGGGCCTGCACGAGCCGACGCGTCGTCGCCAGGCCGATGCCGTGGCTGTCGGGGTCGTCGCCGCGGTCGTACAGGTCGAAGACCTCCCGTCGCCGCTCGGGCTCGATGCCCCGGCCGTTGTCGGCCACCGTCACCCGCCAGGCGTCGCCGTGGCGGTGCGCGGTCACGCTCACCTGTGCCGGGACGCCGGGGCGCGTGAACTTCAGCGCGTTCGTGAGCAGGTTCAGCACGACGGAGTACAGCATGTCCGCGTCGGCGCGGACCGTCGGCAGCATCCCGACCGTCACCGTCGCGCCACCCTGGCGCACCACGGGCTCGAGGTCGGTCAGGGCGAGGGTGAAGACGTGCTCCAGCGGGGTGTCGACGAGGGAGAGGCGTCCGCCGCGCACGGCGAACTCGAGCATCTCCTCGATCATCCGGTTCATGCGACGGCCGGCGTCGGAGACCGCCCGCACGACCGTGCCGAGGTCCCCGCGGGTGGCGACGACCGGCTCGGTCTCCAGAAGCTCCACGTTGGCGAGGATCGCGGTGAGCGGGCTGCGCAGGTCGTGGCTCACCTGCCCGGCGAAGAGCGCCAGGTGGTGGTTGGCGCGCTCGAGCTCCCGGGTGCGCAGCCTCAGCTCCAGCACGTCCATGACCTGCTCGGCCACGGTGCGCAGCGACGTCTCCTGCTCCGGGGTGAGCTCGCGCGCGGACTCGTCGAACAGGCACAGCCGTCCGAGGTGCACGCCGTCGGGCGTCACCAGCGGGGCCGACGCGTAGAACCGGACGGCTCCGATGACGCCCGTGACGAACGGGTTGGTCCGGAAGCGCTCGTCCACGGTGGCGTCCGGCACCACGACGGCGTCGCGCTCGGCCATCACCGCCGCGCACATCGAGTCCGACCGCGAGCACACCGACGGTGCGATCCCCGCCGTGGCGACGATCTGGTGCTGCTGGTCACGCGTGATGATGTTGATGGCCGCGCTGGGCACGTCGCAGGCCTGCGCCGCGAGGTCGACGAGCGCCTGCAGGTCGCGACCGACCGGCTCGGTGAGCACCGCGTAGCGCGCGAGCTCCTGCTCCTGCTGGTCGGTGGTGCCTCCGACGACCTCGATCACGTGTCCTCCTCGCCGTACGTCACGACGCCGCTGCGTGTGACGGGGGTCTCGTCGCGCATGCCAGGATGCCCCCGCGGGAGACCATCCGTCACCTCGCGTACCCCTTCGAGCGGCAGGTACGCTCCAAACATGAACCTTCGCCTCAAGAAGACCACCGCGGCGCTGGCCCTCGTGCTGGCCGCCGGCACCACCCTCGCCGCGTGCGGCGGTGACGACTCCTCCCAGGCGAAGGGCGACTCGTCCTCCGTCGGCGAGAAGGCGTCGACCACGCTCACGAAGGACAACTTCTTCACCGAGGTCTCCCAGGCCCAGCAGGACGCCAAGACCAGCCACGTCGAGATGGACTTCGGCGTCAGCGGCCAGGAGATCAAGGCCAGCGGCGACGTCGCGGTCGCGAAGGACGTCGCCGACACGAAGATGGCGATGAAGATGTCCGCCGGCGCGCAGGGCGACATCGAGATGCGTCTCGTTGACGGCGTGTTCTACATGAACATGGGCCCGATGACGCAGAACAAGTTCGCGAAGATCGACCTCAACGACACGAGCAACCCGATCGGCAAGCAGTTCAGCGGCCTGCTGGACAGCGTCGACCCCTCCAAGCAGATCGAGCAGCTGCAGGGCTCGATCACGAGCTTCGAGCAGAAGGGCGCGGCCAAGCAGATCGACGGCGTCGAGGCCAAGCCGTACGTCGTCGGCGTCGACTCCCAGAAGATCGTCTCCCAGCTGGGCGCGGCCGGCGCGGGCGCGTCGTCGCAGCTGCCGAAGGAGATCGTCTACACGATGTGGATCGGCCCTGACAACCTCCCGCGTCGCATCACGCTGGACCTCGCGGGCACGGCGATGACGATGGACTACAGCAAGTGGGGCGAGGACGTCTCCATCGAGGCGCCCGCGCAGGACCAGATCTCCGACGTCGACCTCGGCCAGATGGGCGCAGGCTCCCTGTAGGTCCCTGCACGCCCTCGCCGAGCCCCCGTCGCACCGGATTTGGTGCTGCGGGGGCTCGTGCGTAGACTGGACCAGCCGAAGACCGCTGGTCGGGTCCCACCTGGGTCCCGTGAAGTGCCTCGAACGGGGCGGCCCGCGCAGGTGTCCTCATGGTGGTGGGTTCCCAGAGCCTCCCGACGTGCGCATCCCTGCATGGCGTCGGTCGTAGGCAACGACCACCTGAAGGAGACCCATGGCAAACGCGGAGAAGGTCGCCGCCGTCGCCGAGCTCACGCAGAGCCTGCGCGAGTCGGACGGCATCGTCCTCACCGAGTACCGCGGTCTCACCGTGAAGCAGCTGCAGGAACTGCGGCGCTCGCTCGGTGAGGGTGCGAGCTATGCCGTCGCCAAGAACACGCTGACCAAGATCGCGGCCCGCGAGGCCGGGGTCGAGCTGTCCGAGGACCTGCTGACGGGTCCGACCGCCATCGCCTTCATCAAGGGCGATGTCGTCGAGGCGGCGAAGGGTCTGCGTGACTTCGCGAAGGCCAACACCACCCTCGTCATCAAGGGAGGCTTCCTCGACGGGAAGGCTCTCGACGCCGACGAGGTCAAGAAGCTGGCGGACCTCGAGTCGCGCGAGGTCCTCCTCGCCAAGCTCGCGGGCGCGATGAAGGGCAGCCT
Source organism: Aeromicrobium sp. REDSEA-S32_B7 (assembly GCF_001626145.1). Taxonomy (NCBI): domain Bacteria; kingdom Bacillati; phylum Actinomycetota; class Actinomycetes; order Propionibacteriales; family Nocardioidaceae; genus Aeromicrobium; species Aeromicrobium sp. REDSEA-S32_B7. The sequence continues at coordinate 1,275 of NZ_LUNF01000130.1, read as the reverse complement.
TCAGAACGCCGTGTCGCTCTTCAACGCCCCCCTCGCCCAGACGGCCCGCCTCGTGGCGGCCCTCGAGGCGAAGAAGGCCGAGGAGGCGCCTGCCGCCGACACTGCCGACGAGGCCCCCGTGGCCGAGACGGCGCCCGAGGTCGAGGCTTCCGCCGAGACCGACTCCGAGGGCTGAACGCCCGATTCACATCGGGACCCCCTCGGGGTCTCACCAACGAAAGGACGCCAATCATGGCGAAGCTCAGCACCGACGAGCTGCTCGACGCATTCAAGGAACTGACCCTCATCGAGCTCTCCGAGTTCGTGAAGGCCTTCGAGGAGACCTTCGAGGTCACCGCCGCTGCCCCCGTGGCCGTGGCTGCTGCCGGCGCCCCCGCGGCCGCCGGTGGCGACGCCGGTGACGCCGCCGCCGAGCAGGACGAGTTCGACGTCGTCCTCGAGTCGGCCGGCGACAAGAAGATCCAGGTCATCAAGGAGGTGCGCGGTCTCACGAGCCTCGGCCTGAAGGAGGCCAAGGACCTCGTCGAGGGCGCTCCGAAGCCCGTCCTGGAGAAGGTCAACAAGGAGACCGCCGACAAGGCCAAGGAGGCCCTCGAGGCCGCCGGCGCCACGGTCACGCTCAAGTGATCTGAGGCTGTCAGCCTGACGTCCGCAGTGACGTCGACGAGGACCCCCGTCGCCCCGGGACACCGGGTGCGGCGGGGGTCCTTCGCGTCCGCCCGGCAGGGCCACTCGTCCCGAGCGTCCCTGTGTCGTCGGCACGCGGACGCAGAACGCTGCTCGAGATCCACAGCACCGCAGACGCACGACCCTGCATTCGTGCGTACCAGGGCGAACCTCTCTGCGTCCGCGCCGGGATACCGCAGCGGACGCAGCATCCCTGGGGTCCCAGCGCACGGACGCGGAACCTCGTGCTCGACGCGACCCCGGTCCGAGATCACGTGCACCGCGGCTCGCTCCCACCTCCACACGAACCCACACCGCTGCGGGCGCGGACCGCCGACGACCGCACCCCTCGGACCCACCGGTCACGGGTCGAAAGTCCCTGCGCCGGCCTCGACGACGGCCGCGTAGCAGCCCCGTGACGGCGCGGGCGACGAGTCATGACGGTGCCGTCCACGTGACGGATGCCACCTTTGTCACCCCGAGTTGCATGAGGTACGGTCGCTGAGACCTGCGACACGTTACTGACGAGTCAACTCATGAGGGAGTTCTCGTAACCGGCGTCGCACAGTGTCGTTACAATAGGTGGTCCGGGTCACATCGACCCGGACC
>NZ_LUNF01000013.1:0-2704 GCF_001626145.1 Aeromicrobium sp. REDSEA-S32_B7 | reverse complement strand
GGTGGCGGCAGCCACCTCGACCGCGGAGGAGACCGAGGCCGAGACGGGGATGCCGAGGATCTGCTCGACCTTGTCACCGGTGATGCCGACCGCGTCGTCGGCGCGGTTGAGCAGCAGGTGACGATGGCCCCGGGCGATGTCGAGCATGTCCAGGGTCTCGAGGGCGACCTTGACGTTCTTCAGGGTGGGCACGTCCAGGGTGGCCACGATGACGCACTCGTCGGTCTCGTCGAGCGCGGTCAGCACCTGCTCGTCGAAGGACGGCGCGGTGTCGACGACCACGAAGTCGAAGCTCTCGCGAAGGGTGCGCAGGATCTTGGCCACCAGCATGGGTGAGACGCGCTCGCGGACGTCGGGGTGGGCCGGGGCGGCCAGCACCATCATGGAGTCGGCGTGCCGGGTCAGCAGGGTGTCGAGCTGAGCGGCGTCGAGGGAGTCCTCGGAGCCGATGGCGTGCTCGATGGAATGCGTGGGGAACAGCTGCATGGTGATGGCGACGTCGCCGAAGGCGAGGTCGAGGTCGACCAGGCAGACCCGGCGCGCGCCACGCTCGGTGAGCGCCAGCGCGAGGTTGACCGCCATCGTGGTCTTGCCCACCCCGCCCTTGGGCGAGAAGACGGTCACGACGCGCCCGAGCTGCTGGGCACCACTGGGGCCGCGCAGCGCAGTCCACAGTTCCCGGGCCCGGTCGACCGCGCCACGGACGGCCTCGGTGTCCTCGACGGCCACGACGTCGCGGGCGCCGGCCTTCATGGCGCTGCCCAGCACCCCGGTGTCCAGCTTGTCTCGCACCAGCACGACGCTGACGGTGGGCCGGCTGACCCGCAGGTCCTCGCAGACCTTCAGGCAGTCGTCCAGGTCGAGGTGGGGACCGAGCACGACGACGTACTCGTCGAGGTGCTGGCCGAGCCAGGCGCGCATCCGGTCCACGGAGTCGACGCCCTGGCTGCCCGGCGGCATGCCGGCCAGCAGCGCGGTGACCGCACTGGTCTCGGTGTCGACGGCGACGGGCATCGGATCAGCTCACTGGAAGAGGGAGTCGGTGGTGGTGGGCGGGGCGAGGGTGACCTTGGAGTCCTCGGTGAGCAGCGCGAAGGAGAGCTCGCCCTGCTGCTGGCCGAGCAGCACCCGCTGCATCTGGACCTGGCTGACCGAGAGCGTGATGAGGGTGCGGGGCAGCGACTCGACGACCTGCTGGCCGCCCTCGCCGCCCTGGCCGTTGGTCGTGGTCGTGGTGGTGACGGGCGTCGTCGAGCCGACCGCGATGACCTTGACCCGGGTGAGCAGCACGCGGGAGTACGGCTGGCCGGTGGTGGCGTCGCTGCCGTTGATGAAGATCGCCACCTCGGAACCGGGGTTCACGAAGCCCGCCACGCGGGCGGGGTCGGTGAGGTTGATCGACATCGCCATGTCGCCCTGGTCGGGGATCTGCAGCCGCGGCTCGTCCACGGCGGTGTCGCCGAGCTTCTGCGGCACGATCTGCTCGCCGGGGTAGATGACGGTCAGCGCGAGCTGCTGGTCGACGCCCTCGGTGGTGACCAGGGCGCCGGGCAGGACCTGGCCCTGGGGGACGGCCTGACGGGCGAGCTTGCCGGCCGCGGCGGCGTCGGCGATGCGCTCACCGCGCTCGATCTGCACGGTGGCGACCAGCACGTCGGTCGTCTCGAACTTCTCCTCGGCCCGGTTGTCGGCGCCGCGGACGTAGAGGAACACCAGCGCGGTCCCCAGCGCGGCCACCACGGCGGCGGCGACAAGCAGCATCCTGCGACGGTCCATCACGAACCTTTCGTTGCAGGGACGTGGGGCCCCATCCCCATGTCCGCACGTCATGACAGAGGCGCGGCAGCGCCTCCCTCCGAGTTCATGCTAGGAGCGTCGGTAGGGCCGTTGGGCCCTTTTCGCGCAATTGCGGACCGCCGTGAGCCTGAGCGGATCCCAGAGGTGTCGTTCGTCCGCTGGCGGGGTGGCGCCCGGATGGGGCCGGCTCAGCGGTAGAGCGCCTCCACGTGGCCCCGGGACTCGCGCATGACCACGGAGCGACGCAGCTTCAGGCTGGGCGTGAGCTGCCCGCCCTCCTCGGTCCACTCGTCGGCGATCACCACGAACTTGCGGATCGACTCGGCCTTGGAGACCGCCTTGTTGGCGTCCTCGACCGCCTCCTCCACCGCGGCCCGGACGTCGGCGTGGTCCAGCAGGTCCTCGGCCGAGCCGGACAGACCGCGGGCCTGGGCCCAGACGGTCAGCGCCTCGCGGTCCAGGGTGACCAGCGCACCGATGAAGGGCTGGCCGTCACCGACCACGAGGCACTGGTCGACCAGGGCGTGGGCCCGGACCCGGTCCTCCAGGACGGCGGGGGCGACGTTCTTGCCGCCGGCGGTCACCAGGATCTCCTTCTTGCGGCCGGTGATGCGCACGAAGCCCTCGTCGTCGACCTCGCCGACGTCGCCGCTGTGGAACCACCCGTCGCGCTCGAGGGTCTCGGCCGTGGCCGCCTCGTTGCCCCAGTAGCCGGCGAACACCTGGCCGCCGCGGAAGAGCAGCTCGCCGTCGTCGGCCACGCGCACGGCCGTGCCCGGCAGGGGACGCCCGACCGTGCCGATCTTGTGCGAGCCCGGCAGGTTGACGGTGAGGGCGGCGGTGGTCTCGGTCAGGCCGTAGCCCTCGAGGATGGTCAGCCCGACGCCGCGGTAGAAGTGGCCCAGCC
>NZ_LUNF01000129.1:0-3368 GCF_001626145.1 Aeromicrobium sp. REDSEA-S32_B7 | reverse complement strand
CACCTGCGCAGGGTCGACGCCGACCACGTGGCCGTCTCGACGTCGGAGGTCACCACCGTGCCGCACCTGCAGGCCGTGTGGCGTGCGTTCGGGGTCGCCGGCTCCCACCAGGGTCCCGCCGCCGACGCGCTGCCCGAGGCGCTCGTCCGAGACGACGCGATCCTCACCCACCCGGTGTTCGCCGAGCACCGCAGCGAGACCCAGCTCCTGCGCTACCTGCGCACGCTGAGCGACCGCGACTACGCGCTCGACCGCGGCATGATCCCGCTGGGCTCGTGCACCATGAAGCTGAACGCGACCGCCGAGATGGAGCCGATCAGCTGGCCCGGCTTCGCCGACCTGCACCCCTTCGTGCCGGCCGAGGACGCCGCGGGCATGATCGAGCTCGTCGAGACGCTCGAGTCGTGGCTCGCCGCGGTCACCGGCTACGCCGCCGTCTCCGTGCAGCCGAACGCCGGGTCGCAGGGCGAGCTGGCCGGCCTGCTCGCCATCCGCGCCTGGCACCGCAGCAACGGCGACGAGCGTCGCGACGTCTGCCTGATCCCGAGCTCGGCGCACGGCACCAACGCCGCGTCGGCCGTCATGGCGGGCATGCGGGTCGTGATCGTCAAGGCCACCGAGATCGGGGAGGTCGACCTCGACGACCTGCGCGCGGTCTGCGCCGAGCACGCCGACGACCTCGCGGCGATCATGGTGACCTACCCGTCGACGCACGGCGTCTACGAGGACGGCATCACCGAGCTGTGCGACGTCGTGCACGCCGCGGGAGGCCAGGTCTACGTCGACGGCGCCAACCTCAACGCCCTGCTCGGCCACGCCGAGCCCGGCACGTTCGGCGGCGACGTCTCGCACCTGAACCTGCACAAGACGTTCTGCATCCCGCACGGTGGCGGCGGTCCCGGCGTGGGCCCGGTCGCGGTGGCCGAGCACCTGGTGCCGTTCCTGCCGAGCCACCCGCTGCACCCGGTCGCCGCGAAGCGTCAGGGCATCGGTGCGATCAGCGCGGCACCGTACGGCTCGGCGGGCATCCTCCCGATCCCGTTCGCCTACGTCTCGATGATGGGCGCACAGGGACTCACCGACGCCACGTCGGTCGCGGTCCTGTCAGCCAACTACGTCGCCGCCCGGCTCAAGGACGCCTTCCCGGTGCTCTACACCGGACGCTCCGGGCTCGTCGCGCACGAGTGCATCCTCGACGTCCGCGGCATCACGAAGGAGACCGGTGTCACCGTCGACGACGTCGCGAAGCGGCTCGTCGACTACGGGTTCCACGCACCCACCATGAGCTTCCCGGTCGCGGGCACGCTGATGGTCGAGCCCACCGAGTCCGAGGACCTCGCCGAGCTCGACCGCTTCTGCGACGCGATGCTCGCCATCCGCGCAGAGATCGACCAGGTCGCGGCGGGGGAGTGGCCCGAGGGCGACAACCCCCTGGTGCAGGCTCCGCACGCGGCCCGTGAGCTGCTCGACTGGCAGCACGCCTACCCGGTCGCCACGGGCGTGTTCCCCACGGGCAGCACCCAGGACAAGTACTTCCCGCCGGTGGGCCGCATCGACCAGGCCTACGGCGACCGGAACCTGACCTGCTCCTGCCCGCCGATCGAGGCGTTCGCCTGAGTCGTGGCCCGGCGCGCGGCCTCAGGCCGTGCCGTCGGGCAGCGGCGTGTCGTCGACCTGGATGTCGAACCTGACCCGCTTGCCGGACACCGACGTGACCGTGAGGGTCAGGCCGAAGCGGGTGTCGCCGTCGACGAGCGTGCACCGCATGGTGCGGTCGACCTCGCCGACCAGCCGTCCGGGACAGTCGATCCGGTCGGGCGCACGGCCGTACTTCTCGCGCAGGCTGTCCATCACCTGCTGCTCGACCTGCCGCTCCGGCATGCTGCCGACGCGGCCTGCGCTCACGTCGACGCTGCAGGCCGCCGTGAGGAGGAGACCGACCAGCACGAGCACGGCTGTCGCGCGACGTCGCATGACGCTCCTCCAGGGTCGGGTGCGGCCCCACGATACCCACGCCACACGCGGGAGGGCGTGACCTGCACCCAGGACCTGGACTAGTGTCTGACATGTCGTCCAGAGGGGGTGGGCTCATGTCCTTCGAGGTGGTTCCGACCGAGCTGCGCGCAGCGGCCGAGACGCTGCGCACCGAGGTCGACCCGTTCGCCGGGTTCACGGTGCTGCAGGTCTGCTACGCCGACACCGCGCTCGGCCACGTCGAGCTCGACACCTGGATGACGACGATCGCCGGACAGGTCGACGACGCCGCCGCGCAGCTGCGTGAGGCCATGGTCGGCATCGCGGGCGCCCTCGACTACGTCGCCTCGCGCTACGAGAGCACCGACGACCAGGTCGCGCAGTGCTTCGCGCAGGACCCGATCACGGCGCTGGGCCTGCCCGAGGGCTTCGACCCCGGACCGCCACGGATCGGCCCGGCGGTGCCGCTCCAGGGCTCTGGCACGGGAGGACAGCCGTGACGCTCGTCGCCGGCGCGTCCCTCGGCAGCACCGACGACCCCACGGCGCTCGTCGTCGGCAGCGTCGAGACCGTCGAGAGCATCGCCACCCGGTTCTCCGACACCGCGAGCGACGTCGACGCCCGCCGCACCGCGCTGTCGCGGGTGCGTGCCGCGTCGTGGACCGGTGTCGCGGCCGATGCCTGGGAGACGCGGATGGACGAGGAGCTGACCCGCTTCACCCGGCTCGTGGAGGTCCTCGAGACCGCCGCGACGGCGTTCACCGGGTACGCCGGCGCCCTGCGGACCGCGCAGGACCGCGCCCGGGAGGCGATCGAGACCTGGGACCGCGGGGAGCAGGCCACCGAGACCGCGACCCAGGCGTTCAACCGCGACGTCGACGCCTACAACGAGGCGATCCGCAGCGGTGGCCCCCTCCCGCCGCACCCGGGCACGTTCGTCGACCCCGGCCAGGACCTGCGCGACGAGGCCGAGGAGATCCTCTCCGACGCGCGCGACACCCTCGACTCGGCGGGCACCGACGCCGTGCGGTCGCTCGGCGGACTGCCGGGCTCGCGGACCGAGGGCAGCAGCAGCTGGTTCGGCGCCGAGGGCGAGGTGTCCGGCCCGACCTTCACCTGGGACGCCTTCTCCCAGGCGTTCGGCGACCGTCGCACCGGTGACTACCGCGACGGCGAGCACAGCGACGCGGGGCTCAGCTTCGGCAGTGCCAGCGGTGACGCCTGGGTCTACCGCGCGCAGGGCGGCTGGGAGGACTACATCGCCGGGGGCCGTGCCACCGCCGACGGCGAGTTCCGGTTCCTCACCGCCGACGGTTCCGCCGGCGGCAGCCTGACCCCCGAGGGGCTCCGGCTCAACGCCGACGGCACGCTGACGCTGGTCGGCGCGTCCGGGG
>NZ_LUNF01000128.1:0-9114 GCF_001626145.1 Aeromicrobium sp. REDSEA-S32_B7 | reverse complement strand
GCCGCGAAGCTCATCGGGTAGCGCTCGGCGAGGGTGCTCACCGAGTGCTCGCCGGCCAGGACGCGCCGCAGGATGTCGCGTCGGGTCCGGTCGGCCAGGGCGTGGAACAGGGCGTCGGCCCGGTCCTCGTCCTGCTCGCTGTTCATGACCACAATCTACAACCAAACGGTTGTAGATTGTCAACCCTGCGGACGGACGGATCCGGTTGGGCCCTGGCGAGCCGCCTGCGGTATGGTTTCTCGTCGTTGCCCACCTCGGTGGTCGACACCCTTGGCAGGTTGCCCGAGCGGCCAAAGGGAGCTGACTGTAAATCAGCCGGCATTGCCTTCAGAGGTTCGAATCCTCTACCTGCCACAGCGCCAGACGCTGGAACCGACGGCCCCGTCGGGCGAGAGCCCGCCGGGGCCGTCGGGTTTGTCCCCGACGTTCTCCGACGCCAGTGCCGTCATCGGACGTGGGCGAGCCAGAGCCTGAGGTCGTCGACGAGGAGGTCCGGTGCCTCGAGGGGCACCAGGTGCCCGGCCCCGGGGAGCGTGAACACGTCGACGGGGCCCGCGAGCCGGTCCGCGAGCTCGTCCGCCTGCTCCACCGGGAGCCACGGGTCCTGCTCACCCCAGCCGACGCGCACCGGACAGCGCGTGTGCCCGAGCCGCTCGACGACCGGCCGCGTGTGGGCGGGGCCCAGCCGTGCGACCTGTGCGTAGAAGGCGCGCTGGCCGTGCGGGGTGGTCCACGGGGCGACGAGCTCGTCGACCTGGTGGGCGTCGAGCGACCCCCGGATGGCGCCAGCCACGTACTCCCGCACGAGGGCTGCGTGGAGCGGCGCGGGCAAGGCGGCGAACACTGCCTCGTGCTCCGCGACCAGCCGGAAGAACGGCGAGCCCCACGGGTCGAGCGTCACGACGTCGAGCAGGTACAGCGACGCGAACGCCGACCCCTCGAGCAGGTGCGCTCCGAGGGCCACGGCGCCCCCGACGTCGTGCGCGACGACGTGCGGGGCCCTCAGGTCCCAGTGCTGCAGGAGCGTCACGAGCCGGCGTCGCTGCGCCTCGAGGTCGACCGCCGGGTCCTGTCCGGGGGGACCGGTGGGGATCGAGGCGCCGTAGCCGGGCATGTCCCACAGCAGCACGCGGTGGGTCGCCGCGAGCGCGTGCGCGACGGGCGCCCACACCGCCGCCGACCACGGCGTGCCGTGGCACAGGACGACGTCGCCGACGGGCTCGGTCCGCGACGGCTCGAGGACGTAGGTGGCGACGCGGACCCCGTCGAGGTCGACGTACCGCGGTGCAGGAAGACGGCCGGGAGGGGACATGCGTCGCACGCTAGGACTTCAGGTCGACCTGAAGTCAAGGTGGCACGATGGTCCCGTGAGAGTCGGAGCAGCCGCCGAGCGGGTCGGCGTCGCAGCCCACGTCCTGCGGCACTGGGAGGACGAGGGCGTTGTCGTGCCCGACCGCACGCCTGCCGGGCACCGCGTCTACACCGACGAGCATCTGCACCGTCTCGAGATCGTCCGGTCGTGCCAGCGCGTCGGCCTGCGCCTGTGGCAGATCCGGCTGGTCCTGCACCGCGACGCGGAGGGCCGGGACGACGTCATCGCGCAGCACCTCGAGCACCTGCGACGCCAGAGAGCCGAGCTCGACGCGGCCGAGGCCTTCCTCACGCACGTGCTCACGTGCGAGCACGACCTGATGAGCCGGTGCGAGCGCTGCTCGGCCTTTCCGTCCGACTGACCGCCGCGCGGCCGTGTACCCACGACGGCCCTCGTCACGCGTGCGAGTTCGTCACCCGACGTCGAGGGGCGGCCTCGCCCGACCCGACCTACCGTCGATCCATGACGGGGACGACGCGCTGCAGCCACGACGACATCGCTCGGCTGTTCGGGGTGGAACGGCTCGAGGACTGGCAGGCCGAGGCGATCGACGCGGCGTGCTCGGGGCGGGACACGGTCGTGCTCGCGCCGACGGGGTCGGGCAAGTCGCTGGTCTACCTCGTCGCCGGACGGTGCGCGGGCGGCTGGACGCTCGTCGTCTCGCCGCTCCTGGCGCTGCAGTCGGACCAGCAGGCGCACGCCGAGGAGGCCGAGGGCGTCCGGGCCGAGTGCCTCGACGGCTCCGTGCGCAGTCGCAGGCGCCAGGCGCTGCTCGACGACGTCGCCGCGTGCTCCGTCGACTACCTCTACCTCTCGCCCGAGCAGCTCGCCAACGACGAGGTGGCCGACGCGCTCGCCGCCTGCCCGCCTGGCCTCGTCGTGGTGGACGAGGCGCACTGCGTGTCGGAGTGGGGGCACGACTTCCGGCCCGACTACCTGCGACTGGGCGAGCTCCTCACGCGGCTCGACGCCTCCGGCGGCGACGAGTCGGGGCGTGACGGGTCGGACGGTGACAGGTCGGGGCGGCCCGTCCGCCTGGCGCTGACCGCGACGGCCGCGCCGCCGGTGCTCGACTCGATCTCCGAGCGGCTCGGCATGCACGACCCGACCCTGGTCTCGACGTCGATCGTCCGGCCGACGCTGGAGCTGCGGGTGCGTCAGGCGTCCGACGACGACGCGGTGCGCCGCCAGGTGCTGGAGTGCGTCGGCGAGGGCGTGGCCCTCGTCTACACCCGGACGCGCCGAGCGGCGGAGGAGGTGGCGGACCTGCTGGTCGCCGAGGGGCGCGACGCCGTGGCGTACCACGCGGGCCTGTCGCGCAGACGTCGTCAGGAGGTGCAGGACGCCTTCTTCGCCGACGAGGTCGAGGTGGTCGTGGCGACCTCGGCGTTCGGCATGGGCATCGACAAGCCCGACGTCCGCTGGGTCGTGCACGCCGGTGCGCCGGCGTCCGTCGACACCTACGTGCAGGAGGCCGGACGCGCGGGCCGCGACGGGGAGCCCGCCGTCGCCACGCTCGTGCACCGTCCGGAGGACCGCGCCCTCGGACGCTTCTTCGCGGCCGCGGTGCCGAAGCGGGGCACGGTCTCGAAGGTGCTGCGGGCGGCGCGCGACGTCGGCACCGATCCGCGCGAGGTCGCGGAGTCCGCCGGGGTCGGTCGGGCCACGGCGGCGCGCGTGCTCAACCTCCTCGACCTGGACGAGAGCCTGGACGACGTGACAGCGCAGCAGCTGGTCGAGCGCGCGGAGGAACGGCGTCGGCTGGAGGAGTCGCGGGTGGAGATGGTGCGCGAGTACGCCGAGACCCGCCGCTGCCGCTGGTCATGGGTCGCCGGGTACTTCGGCCAGCAGGCCGACGACTGCGGTGTGTGCGACCGCTGCCTCGAGGGCGTCGTCGAGTCCGCGGACGCAGGCACTCATGGCGCCCACCTGGAGCACCCGACCTTCGGCCCGGGCGCCGTCGTCGACGCCGACGCCGAGCACGTGACCGTGCTGTTCGACCACGAGGGCTACAAGACCCTCTCGCGCGACTTCGTGGAGGCGTCGCACCTGCTCGACGAGCCGGAGGCCGAGCCCGAGCCCGCGTGAGCAGTTCCCTCGTTTCGGAACGTCATCGCCCGTTCTCGTCCTAAGAAAGGGCGATGACGTTCCGCAACGGGGGAGGTCTAGGCCAGCGCCTCCTCGAGCGACGCCGGGGTGAGTCCGTGCGCCTCGGCCACGGGGGTGTTGGTGACCGAGCCGGCGTGGGTGTTGAGGCCCTTGGCCAGGCTCGCGTCGGCGCGCAGGGCCTCGCGCCAGCCGTGGTCGGCGAGCGCCACCGTGTACGGCAGCGTCGCGTTGGTCAGCGCGTAGGTCGACGTGTGCGGGACGGCGCCGGGCATGTTCGCCACGCAGTAGAACGTCGAGCCGTGCACCGTGAACGTGGGGTCGTCGTGCGTGGTCGGTCGGGTGTCCTCGAAGCAGCCGCCCTGGTCGACGGCGATGTCGACGAGCACCGACCCCGGCTTCATCTGCGCGACGAGGTCGTTGCTCACCAGCTTCGGGGCGGCCGCGCCGGCGACCAGCACCGCGCCGATGACCAGGTCGGCCTGGCGGACCTGCTCCTCCAGGACGTAGGTCGACGACGCGAGCCCGTGCACCTGGTTGTTGTAGCGCCAGAACGACATGCGCAGCTTCTCGAGGTCGGTGTCGAGGAGGGTGACGTCGGCGCCCATGCCGAGCGCGATGTTGGCGGCGTTCTGGCCGGAGACGCCCGCGCCGATGATCACCACCTTGGCGTTGGTGACACCGCCCACGCCACCGAGCAGCACGCCGCGTCCGCCCTGCGCCTTGAGCAGCGAGTGCGCGCCGACCTGCGGCGCGAGGCATCCGGCCACCTCCGACATCGGGTACAGCAGCGGGAGGCCGCCGCTCGGCAGCTGCACGGTCTCGTAGGCGATGCCGGTGGTGCCGGCGTCGACGAGCGCCTCGGTGAGGGGGCGGTCGGCCGCGAGGTGCAGGTAGGTGAAGAGGGTCAGGTCGTCGCGCAGCAGCGGGTACTCCGACGCGATGGGCTCCTTGACCTTGAGCACCATCTCGGCCTCGCCCCAGACGTCCTCCGCGCGGTCGAGGAGGCGTGCGCCCGCCCGCTCGTACTCCTCGTCGGTGATCGACGAGCCGAGACCCGCGCCCCTCTGCACGTGCACGTCGTGCCCGTGGGCCACGAGCTCGTGGACGCCCACGGGCGTGAGGGCCACGCGGTACTCGTGGTTCTTGACTTCCTTCGGCACTCCGACGCGCATGGCACTCCTTCGACGATCGACTGGTGGTGACCATCCTGGAGATTCCGGCCCCCCGTCGGAGAAAAGTCCGCACGATCGTCGAGATGGGGCGCTGGTGCCGACTATCGTTCGTCCATGGCTGGTGTCGCGGGCGGTCCGTCGAACGGCTCGGGCACGAGCGCGACCGGCTCGCGCGCCATCACGCTCGACGACATCGACCGTCGGCTCCTCGACGTGCTCGCCGACGACGCCCGCGTGCCGAACAACGTGCTGGCCGAGCGGGTCGGCATCGCGCCGTCGACGTGCTCGCTGCGCCTGCGGCGGCTGGTGTCGAGCGGGGTGGTCCGCGGCTTCCACGCCGACCTCGACCCTGCCGCCGTCGGTCGGCCCATCCAGGCGATGATCGCCGTGCGGCTGCAGCCGGCGGCCCGCGCCGACATCGGCTCGGTCGCGCCCCGGCTCGCCGCGCTGCCCGGCGTGCTCAACGTCTTCTTCCTCGCCGGCGACGACGACTTCCTCATCCAGGTCGCGCTCCCGTCGCCGGACGCCCTGCGCGCCTTCGTCATCGACCACCTCAGCGCCTCGCGGGAGTTCACGTCGACCGAGACGAGCCTGGTGTTCGAGCACGTGCGGGGCTCGGCGTCGACCTGGGACGTCCGTTCCGTCTGAGCTCCTGGATCTTGACGGTCGACGTGAGTGTGGTCTGCCCTTGGCGATGTGGACCGGACTGAGTCGCACGGAGTGGTCACGACGCTGCGGCAGAAGGTGTAGGAGGAACTCGTGTTCAAGGGGTGTGCCGCAGTGGGTGGGTCACTGGTGTTGATGCTGGCACTCCTTCCAGCGGGGTCTGCCCCGGCAGCAGAGCCGGACGATCCGCCGGGCCTTGGAGAGTGCCCGTTCGTATCGACGATTTTCATCGCACTGGACCATGGGACTGCGCGCGATGCGCTTGAGGTCGCGGAGGATGTCGGGGCGGACGACGACCGGTGCGCGACGATGTCCGTTCGATCAGCCGACGGTGCAACCGTCATGGCGAGCGAAGCGGTCGGGGGATACAAGACCTTCACACTCGACTCGCCGACGTTCACGGCGAGCGACTCTCAGGGGAGGTTCACGGCGCAGGTCCGTTACGCCAACACCAAGCTTCCCGTCCAGTTCCACTTCAGGCTTTCGAGCGGTCTGAGAGCGGTGGCTGTCGGTGGTAGGACCGCCGTGGGAAGGAGAACACCGGTGAACTGCACCTACGACAAGCGGGGCGTAGGAGCGCGTTATGAGTTCCATTGGAGCTGCTCGAGCCATAGCAAGAACACGAAGTACGACTGGCGAGGGACGTATGCCTTCGACGTCAACGTCGGCGGTAGGACGGGAAGGGCCGTCGTCACCAACCGCTTCGGATACGTCGTGACGACGGTACGAGGCTAAAATCGTCGATGCTCAGCTGGCCGACTGGACGGTAAGGGTTGCCACGGGTCCCGCGAGGGAGAAGGTTCCAGAAGTAGACCCCGGGCCTCCGCCAGCCACCCGTCCCATCGACCACCTCAGCGCCTCGCGGGAGTTCACGTCGACCGAGACGAGCCTGGTGTTCGAGCACGTGCGCGGGTCGGGGTCGGGGCTGGGCTGAACTGACGTGACGATTTGGCGGATCTTCGCCCGTTCGCCCACGCTCGGACCCTTCGCGGCGGTAGACATCCGCTGAGGACCGCGACCGTCGCGCTCCCGTGACGAGAGGTGTCGACGATGAACTACGTGGTCCTGCAGGTGACGCTCAAGGAGAAGTTCCTCGGCACCAAGTCGGGCAACCTGTCCGAGCTGGAGAGTGCGATCAACGCCCAGGCGGCGCAGGGCTACCGCCTGCACACCATCACCACGGCGTCGGCGAAGAGCTCAGGGCTGGGTGGCGGCGACCGCATCCAGGCGACGATGGTCTTCGAGAAGCTCTGAGCGAGGGCCGGCCTAGCGCTCGGGCTCGTCGTTCCCCGTCGCCAGCACGGCTACCCGCCGAGCTGCTGGGTGGCGACGGTGAGCGACTCCGCCTCGTCCGCGAGCACGTCGTCGTCCGGGTCGTCGCCGACCCGGTCGCGCAGGTCGGCGGCGGAGACGATCTCGAGGGCTCCCTCGTCGTCACCCCCGTCCACGACCCTGACCTCGCCCTCGACGAGCCCGAGGAAGCAGTCGGGTGACGCGGCGAGGAGGTTGCGGAGGTGGCGTGGGGTGACGGTCTGCGGTTCGCTCATGCCTGCATCGTTCCCCGCCACGCCCGCGTGAATCGTCGGGTCAGCCCGGCCAGTCGACGCTGAGGTACTGCGTCTCGGTGTACTCCGCCAGGCCCTCGCGGGCGCCCTCGCGGCCGAGGCCGCTCTGCTTCACCCCGCCGAACGGGGCGGAGGGGTCGGAGACGAGCCCGCGGTTCACGCCGACCATGCCGGCGTCGAACGCCTCCCCGAGGCGGATCGCTCGCTGCAGGTCGCCGGAGAAGACGTAGGAGGCCAGCCCCATCTCGCTCGCGTTCACGAGGGCGAGCAGCTCCTCGTCGGTGCGCCACGTGACGATCGGCGCGACCGGCCCGAACAGCTCGTGGTCGAGGATCGCGGCGTCGGCGGGGACGTCGACCAGCACGGTCGGCGCGAAGAAGTGGCCCGGCGCATCGGGGACGGGCGCCTGGTGGCTGATCCGGGCCCCGGCGACCACGGCGTCGCCGACCACGTCGGCGAGCGTCTCGACGGCGGCTGCGGAGATCAGCGGGCCGACCGCCGCGCCCGACCGTGCCGGACCGACCGTCAGCTGCTCGACCTCGGCTCCGAAGCGCTCGACGAACGCGTCGACGACGTCGGCGTGCACGTAGAACCGGTTGGCGGCCGTGCAGGCCTGCCCGCCGCCGCGGAACTTGGCGACCATCGCCCCGGCCACGGCGGCGTCGAGGTCGGCGTCGTCGGCCACGACGAACGGTGCGTTGCCGCCCAGCTCCATCGAGGCGTTGACGACACGCTCCGCCGCCTGGCCCAGGAGGATGGAGCCCACCCGGGTGGACCCGGTGAACGAGATCTTGCGGACGCGCGGGTCGCCGAGCCAGTGGCCGACGACGCCTGCCGCGTCGGTGGTGGGCACGACGTTGACGACGCCGTCGGGCACGCCGGCCTCCGCGAGCAGGGCCGCACGACGATGGTCGTTCGTATGGGCGACCGCGATCTTGGCGCGATCGGTCTGATGGACACGCCGCGCGAAGCGGCGCGCACCGCGATCGCCAAACTGCGCGAGCTCGGCATCGGCCGGATGATCATGATTTCGGGCGATCACCAGAAGGTCGCGGAATCGATTGCCGCCGAGGTCGGGATCGACGAGGCCTGGGGCGACCTGATGCCCGATCAGAAGGTCGACGCCATTCGCGACCTCAAGGCGCAGCAGCCGGTCGCCATGGTCGGTGACGGCGTCAATGACGCACCGGCGATGGCGAGCGCCACCGTCGGGATCGCGATGGGCGCCGCGGGGTCCGATGTTGCCCTCGAAACCGCCGACGTCGCGCTGATGGCCGATGACCTCGCTCATCTGCCGTTCGCGATCGGACTTAGCCGCCAGACGCGCCGCATCATCCGCCAGAATCTGGTGGTCAGCCTCGGCGTCGTCGTGGTCCTCGTGCCGGCGACGATCTTCGGACTCGGAATCGGTGCGGCGGTCGCGGCGCACGAAGGCTCGACCCTCGTCGTCGTCGCCAACGCGCTTCGCCTGCTCGCCTATCGCGATCGCAGCATGGGCTGAGGGCGCACAGTCGCGGTGGGATCGAACCGGAAGGGGGAGAGAGGATGAACTTCAAGAATATCTCGGCCTGGTCCATCCGGAACCCGATCCCGCCGCTCGTCATGTTCTTCGGTCTGACGGTGGCGGGCATCGTCTCCTTCCTCATGATGGGGGTCCAGAGGTCACGCAGCGTGTCGAGGCGGCGGTGCGGACGATCGAGGGGATCGACGAGCTCAATTCGACGGTTACCGAAGGCCAGTCGCAGACCTTCGTCCAGTTCGCGATCGGCACGCCGATCGACCGGGCGGTGACTGACATTCGCGACAAGATCACCCAGATCCGCAGCAACCTGCCGAACGGCATCCTCGAACCGCAGGTTATCCGCCTCTCTACCTCGGGCAACACGCTTGCCTATTGGTCGGCTTCGGCCACCGATATGACGCTCGAGGAATTGAGCTGGTATGTCGACAATGTCGTCGCGAAGCGGCTGATCGCGGTCCCCGGCATGGGCGACGCCTATCGCCGGGGCGGCGTCAGCCGCGAAATCCGCGTCATCCTCAACCCCGAACGCATGCGCGCCTACGGCCTTACCGCCGCCGCGGTGAACACCCAGCTCGTCCAGCTCAATGTCAATGCGGCCGGCGGCCGGATGGAGGTCGCGGGCTCCGAGCAGGCGGTGCGTATCCTCGGGAACGCGAGCAGCGCCAACGCGCTCGGCGAGACGCTAATCTCGGTCGGGACGAACCGGAC
>NZ_LUNF01000127.1:0-13002 GCF_001626145.1 Aeromicrobium sp. REDSEA-S32_B7 | reverse complement strand
GTCCCGGGGTCGCCGCGTGCACGTTGCCGGTGGCCACCACGGGCAGGTGGTGCTCGGCGGCCAGCCCCGCCAGCACGTCGTTCACGGTGGAGTCGGTCGGCCCGCCGTGGTGGGTGAGCTCGACGTCGACCGCGTCGGCGCCGAACAGGTCGACCAGACGGCGCAGTGCGCGGGACGCGTCGGCCGGGCCGCCGGTGGCGAGCGCCTGGCGCACGAAGCCCTTGCGGCAGCCGGTGAGCACGTGCCAGTGCCCGCGGCCCTGCTCGGCCAGCTGCTCGAGGTCGTAGACCGGTCGGCCCTTCTCGTCGCCGGCCAGCTGCGCCTCGGTGATGGCGGAGGCCAGCCGGTGGTAGCCCTCCACACCGCGGGCGAGCACGAGCAGGTGGCTGCCCTCGGGGTCGGGCACCCCCTGCTGCGGTGCCGTGAGGCCGAGCGACAGCTCCGCGCCGAAGACCGTCGGCAGGCCCAGCTCCTGTGCCGCCTCGGCGAAGCGGGCCACACCGTAGAAGCCGTCGTGGTCGGTCAGGGCCAGCGCCTCCAGCCCGAGGTCGACGGCCTGCTCGACCAGGACCTCGGGGGCGCTGGCGCCGTCGAGGAAGCTGAAGTCGCTGTGGCAGTGCAGCTCGGCGTACGGCACGGTCGGCGCCTGGTCCGCGCCGTCCTGCCACCGGCCGCCACCGTCCGTGGCGTCGGGAGCCCGGTAGCGCGCGCGCTTACGGCTGAACGCGGGACCGTCCCCGCCATCGGGGAAGCGACCGTCGACGGGGTCGGGTGCCAGGTCCTCGGTGCCGGGCACCGGGCCGCGCCGGTCGGCACGCCGGTCCTGCGGGAGGGCGTGCGCCGGACGTCCGGAGAGCCGCGCCTCGAGCTCGCGCCAGGTGACGTCGGGGTTGTTCCAGCCCATCAGCGCCTCCCCCTCCCCCGCTGAGCGTGACGTTTGCGGGGTGCGGACGCGCTCACGGCCCCGCGAACGTCACGCTTAGCGGGGAGGGGGGGCGTGAGGCGGTCAGTCATAGCGCGCCTCGGTCCACCAGGTGCCGTTCTCGACGACCATGAGCCAGGCGGTCCCGTCGACACCGACCACCTGGAAGCGGGCCACCCGACGGGCGGCGGCCTCGTCCCACCAGAGCTCGTCGACGGGCCAGGGACCGGCCCACGACGCGACGGGACGCCACTGCTCGTCGCCCGTGGCGCGGAACCGCACCGGCTCGCAGCTGATCGCCCCGCGGCCGTCGACGCCGACCACCCGGTCGCCCGGTCCGACGACCTGGGCCGGCCTCGGGGCGGCGTACACGGTGGCCGGCGCCGGCGGCGGCACCGACCCGGGCCACGGGGCACCGACCGCCCGGGCCGGCTGCGCCTGCTCGCCCCACGTCGTCAGCAGGCGGCGGGCAGCCGGTGCCCGACCACCCTGGACCTGGGCCGCGAGCACCCCGTCGTGCCCGACCAGACCCTGCACCCGGGCGATCCCCCGCTCGACGCGCTCGTCGTCGGCAGCCCGGGTGCCGGCCCCGAACAGCACCGGGGCGTGCTCGCCGACGGGCGCGACCGTCTCGGGCACCAGCCGCACGCCGCCGACCGGTCCGGGCAGCACCGTGCCCTGCAGCTGCCAGCGCACCCGGTCGACGACGTCGACGGCACCGAACCAGCGCGGGTGCGCCCAGCGTCGGGTGGAGGCGACGACACCGTCGACCTCGACCTCGATCCCGAGGGCGGTGCACACGACACCGCGCTCGGCCAGGCGGGCGACGAACCGCTCGGCCACCGAGCGCAGGCTGAACGCGACGGTCTCGGAGCTGGAGACCGGCGGCTCGAGCGCGAGCACGCCGCTCAGCTCGGGCGGCACGTCGCGGCGCGCGAGCAGCCGGGGATCCTGCCCCGAGGCGAGCCGGTGGAGCAGACCACCGTGCGCCCCGAACCGGGTGTGGACGTCGGAGGGCCGCAGCGCCGCCAGGTGCGCGAGGGTGGTCAGGCCCATGCGGCGCAGCAGGCTGACCACGTCGGGCGACTCGAGCACCTCGACCGGGAGCGGGGCCAGGAAGGCGGCGTCGGTGCCGGGCTCGACGACGTGGACGTCCTGCGGGGCAGCCCGGCGGGCGGCCTGCTCCGCGGCGAACAGGGTGTCGGCGACGCCGAGCCGCACGTCCCACACCGCGAGCGAGACGACGCGCTCGGCGACGACGGCCGCCGCCTGCTCCTCCCCGCCGTAGAAGCGGGCCGGCACGGGCAGCGCGCACAGCCCGGGACGCAACGGCGTGACCGCGGGGCTGAGCTCCTCGACGCCGAGCAGCACCTCCTCGAACGAGCGTGCCTCGACGTCGGGACGGTGGTCGGCCAGGTGCAGCTCGGGGCAGCGCGCCTGGGCGTCGCGACGACGCATGCCCCGCCGCACCCCCTCGACCCGCGCGGCGTGGTTGCACGCGAGCACCTGGCCGCCCTCGAGCACGGCACCGGGCTCGTCGCGCGGCAGGTCGGGCAGGGCGGCCCGCACCGGCCAGTCGGGGCACCACACCACGAGGGTCCTCATCCGGCGCTCCGCACGACCGCGGGCTCACGCCGGCGCACGGGTGCGACGTCGGGGCGAGCCTGCTGCACGGTGAGGTCGGCCGCGGGCAGCAGCAGGTCCCGGGTGCGGCGCGGTGCCGCGCCGCGGTGGAGCGCGACCGTGACCTCCCGCGAGCGCAGGTGCCCGTCGCCGGCGCCCGGGCCTGCCCAGCGGGCGGTCTCGAGGGTGAGCCGGGCGTCGCAGCGCGGCCAGTCGCCCCACGGGACGAGCACGCAGCCCTGCTTGCGCAGCCGGGCCCCGAGGCGGGACGCGTCGCCCTCGCCGACCGCCGCGGACGGGCGGACGACCACGAGACCCACCACGTCGACGAGCGCGGCCGTGACCTCCAGCCAGCGGTCCTGCGGGTCGGGCACCAGCACCGTGCGGTGCGGGTCGACGCCCATCGCGACCGCAGCCTCGACCCCCAGGTCGGGTGCGCCGACCACCGCGCACCACGTGCCGGCCGCCGACGGACCGGCCATGAGCAGCAGGGCCAGGCTGGCCGAGTCGACGCCGTACACCCCTCCGGTCTCCAGGCTCAGCAGACCCTCGAGGGCCGCGTGCGTGGGCACCGACTGGCGGGCAGGAGCGCCCTGCATCCGCTCGACCTCGCGTCGCAGCTCGGCGACGACCTCGAGGGCGGGACGGGCGGTGGACACCCCACCATGATCGAACAGATGTTCGAACGAGTCAACTGGATCGACGCACCCCGCGCCCGGTCAGCCGGGCGCGGGGCGAGCCTCAGACGTCGTCGCCGGCCTCCACCACGCCGAGCGGGATCGACCCGCCCGGGATGGCGTCGAGGAGCATGCGCGTGTAGTCCTCGCGGGGGTTCTCGAACACCTCGGACACGGTCGACTGCTCGACGACCTTGCCGTTCTGCATCACCAGCACGTTGTCGGCGATCTGCCGCACGACCGCGAGGTCGTGGGTGATGAACAGGTAGGACAGGCCCAGCTCGCTCTGCAGCTCGTTCAGCAGCGTCAGGATCTGCGCCTGCACCAGCACGTCGAGCGCCGAGACGGCCTCGTCGCAGATGACGACCTCCGGGTCGAGCGCGAGGGCTCGGGCGATCGCCACGCGCTGGCGCTGGCCGCCCGAGAGCTCGTTCGGGTAGCGCGTCATGACCGAGGCCGGCAGTGACACCTTGTCGAGCAGGTCGCGGATCTTGGCCTCGCGCTCCTTGGCCGTGCCGACGCCGTGCAGCCGCAGCGGCTCCTCGATCGAGCGGTAGATGGAGTACATCGGGTCCAGCGAGGCGTACGGGTTCTGGAACACCGGCTGCATCTGGCGCCGCAGCGCGAGCTGCTGGTCCTTCTTGCGCAGGGTCGTGATGTCGACGCCGTCGAACTCGACGCTGCCGCTGGTCGCGTCGAGCAGACCGAGGACCATACGGGCCACGGTCGACTTGCCCGACCCCGACTCGCCGACGATCGCGGTGGTCGTGCCGCGCTCGAGCTGGAAGGAGACCTGGTCGACCGCCGTGAAGTCGGTCGACTGCCCCGGCCGGCTGCCGCGGATCTTGAAGACCTTGGTGAGGTCCTTGGCCTCGATGATCGTGCCGCGGCCCTCCCCCAGCTCGTCGTCGTGGGTCGCGACCTCGGCGGCGATCTCGGCCGCCGTCTGCACGGCCTGCTCACGGACCTCGGCGCGGGCCTCCACCGACGAGAGCCGCTGCGAGGCGAGCGACGGTGCCGAGCTGACGAGCCGCTTGCTGTACGGGTGCTGGGGGTCCTGCAGGATCTCCAGCGCCGGCCCGGACTCCACGACCTGCCCGCGGTACATGACCACGAGGTGGTCGGCCCGCTCGGCCGCCAGCCCGAGGTCGTGGGTGATGAGCAGGACCGCGAAGCCCAGCTCGTCGGTGAGCCGGTCGAGGTGGTCGAGGATCTGCTTCTGGACCGTCACGTCGAGCGCCGACGTGGGCTCGTCGGCGATGAGCAGCTTCGGCCGCGCGGCCAGGCCCATCGCGATGAGCGCACGCTGGCGCATGCCGCCGGAGAACTCGTGCGGGTACTGCTGGGCCCGACGGGCCGCGTCGGGCAGTCCGGCCTCCTCGAGCAGCTCGACGACGCGGGCGTCGGCGGCCTTGCCCTTGGCGACGCCGTTGGCCTCGAGCGACTCCTTGATCTGCGTGCCCACACGCCACAGCGGGTTGAGGTTCGACATCGGGTCCTGCGGCACGAGGCCGATGGACGAGCCGCGCAGGGCGACGATGTCGGACTTCTTCGCGTGCGCGATGTCCTGGCCCTCGAAGAGGATCTGGCCACCGGTGATCCGTCCGGTGCCGGGCAGCAGGTCGATGATGGCGTGCGCCGTCGTCGACTTGCCCGAGCCGGACTCTCCCACGATCGCGACGGTCTGACCGGGGTAGACCGACAGGTTGGCGCCGATGACGGCGGGCACCACGGTCTTCTTGTCGGCCGCGAAGCCCACGTGGAGGTCCTTGACCTCCAGCAGCGGCTGGTCGGGGTTCAGGTCGCGGCTCATCGCTTCTTGGCCTTCGGGTCGAGGGCGTCGCGCACGGCGTCGCCGAGGAGGATGAAGCTGAACACGGTGAGCGCCAGCGCTCCGGCCGGCCAGAACATGGTGCCCAGCCGCTGCCCGGCCCGCACCTGGTTCTGGGAGGCCGCGATGTCGTTGCCCCAGGACACGATGCTGGTCGGCAGCCCGAGGCCGAGGAACGACAGCGTCGCCTCTGCCACGATGAACACACCGAGCGAGACCGTCGCCGTGACGATCACGGGAGCCAGGGAGTTCGGCACGACGTGGCGGAGCAGGTTGCGCCGCGGCGTGGCACCGAGCGCACGCGCGGCGTCGACGAACTCCTGCTGCTTGGTCTCGATGACGGCACCGCGGGCGATACGCGTCACCTGGGGCCAGCCGAAGAGTCCCAGGGCGAGCACGATCGCGAGGACCGACCCCCAGAAGCCACGGTCGGGCCAGACGTTGTTGAGCGCCGACAGCAGCACGATCGCGGCCAGCAGCAGCGGGATGGCGTAGAAGATGTCGCCGACGCGGGAGATGAGCGTGTCGAAGATGCCGCCGTAGAAGCCGGCGACGGCACCCGTCACGAGGCCGAGCAGGGCGACGATGAGCGTCGTGAAGACGCCGACGGCGACCGAGGCGCGTGCCCCGTAGATGACGCGCGAGTACACGTCGCAGCCCTGGCGGTCGAAGCCGAGCGGATGACCGGGCGAGGAGACCGCCAGGCTCTTGCCGGGCTGGCAGAAGCTGGGGTCGTTGCTCGTGAACAGGCCCGGCACCGCGATGACCACGGCCAGGAACACGAGGAGCACGGCCGAGACCCAGAACAGCGGGTTCTTGCGCAGCTGCTTCCACGCCTCCTTCCACTGGCTCTCCGGCGGGGCCGTGGTGTCGAGTGCGCCGACGTCGTGCAGCGGGGTGTCCTCCAGGCGGGCGAGGTAGCGCTCCTGCCCGGGACGGATCTTCGAGCGACGGCCGTCAGGCATAGCGGATCCTCGGGTCGAGCCAGGCGTAGAGCAGGTCCACGACAAGGCTGGTGAGCACGTAGACGAGCACCATGATGGTGACCACCGAGACGATGGTCGGGGTCTCGCCGCGTCGGACGGCCTGGAAGGCCAGGTTGCCGACGCCGGGGACGTTGAAGATGCCCTCGGTCACGACCGCGCCGGCCATCAGGCCGCCCAGGTCGGCGCCGAGGAACGTCACGACGGGGATGAGGGAGTTGCGCAGCACGTGGCGGCGGTTGACCTGCCCGTCGGGCAGACCCTTGGCCCGGGCCGTGCGCACGTGGTCGGCGGTGAGGTTCTCGATCACCGACGTGCGGGTCAGGCGCAGCACGTAGGCGAACGACACGAGACCGAGGACGATGGCCGGCAGCAGCAGCTCACGGAACGTCGCCTGCGAGCTGACGAGCGCCGGCAGCGCCCCGAGCTTGATGCCGACGATCAGCTGCAGCACGAAGCCGAAGACGAAGATCGGGACGGCGATGACGAGCAGCGACACCACGAGCATCGTGGAGTCGAACAGCTTGCCGCGGCGCATGCCCGCGTAGAAGCCGGCAGCCACGCCGAGCACGGCCTCGATGACGAGGGCCATGAAGGCCAGCTTGATGGTCACGGGGAACGCGCGCTGGACGAGGTCGATCACCGGCTGGCCGCTGAACGACGTGCCGAAGTCGAGGGTCACCGCGCCCTTGAGGAACAACAGCCACTGCACCAGGAACGGCTTGTCGAAGTTGTACTGCTCGCGCAGCGCCTGGTAGGTGCCCTCGGGCACGGGCTTGTCGCCGAACAGCGCGACGATGGGATCACCTGGTCGCAGGAACACCATCGCGTAGATGAGCAGCGTCGCTCCGAGGATCACCGGGATCGCTTGGAGGAGACGCTTACCGACGTACCACCACATGGGCAGGACTCCTTGTCTGAAGGGGGCGGCGGTGCCGCGACCCGTCCCGACGATACGCCGGGGCACGAGGCACCACCGAGGGACCCGGACGCACCTGTGGGGCAACACCTGAGGTGTTGCCCCACGGGTGGTCGTGCGGGCGCCGGAGCTACTTCTTGGTGATGAGGTGCAGCTCGGGCTGGTTCTGCCAGTTGAACTCGACGTTCTCGACGTTCTTCGAGGCGGCGGCAGCCACGTTCGAGTACCACAGCGGGATGGCCGGCAGGTCCTTGAAGAGGACCTCCTGGGCCTGCGACTGCAGCTCGTAGCGCTTGTCCTCGTCGGGCTCGCCGGCGATCTTCGTCATGAGGTCGTCGAACTCCTTGGAGGAGTAGTCGCCGTCGTTGGACCCGGCCTTGGTCTGGTACAGCGGGGCCAGGTAGTTGAAGATCGACGGGTAGTCAGGCTGCCAACCGGTGCGGAAGGCCGTCTTGATCGTGCGGTTCGTGACGTCGGAGCGCAGCTCGTCGAACGTGGCGTAGGCCTGGCCCTTGGCGTCGATGCCGAGGTTGTTCTTGAGCTGGTTCGCGATCGCGTCGACCCACTCCTTGTTGCCGGCGCCGTCACCGTTGTAGGCGATGACGAACGAGCCCTTGAACGGGGCGATGTCGTCGGCCTGGGCCCACAGCTTCTTGGCCTCGTCGGCGTCGAAGGTCAGCACGTCGCTGCCCGGGATGTCCTTATCGAAGCCCGGCATGACGGGCGCGGAGAAGTCCACGGCCGGCGTGCGGGTGTCGTCGAAGATGTTCTTGGTGATCTCGGGGCGGTTGATGGCCTTGGAGATCGCCTGACGACGCAGACGGCCCTCGTCGTTGGTGCCGAAGCCGGGCAGTCGCTCGGGGATGGTGACCGAGCCGAAGACTGAGCCGGGCTCGGAGATGGCCTGGACCGAGCTGTCGTCCTGGAAGGTCGACAGGGCGCTCGGGGGCACGGCGTCGAGGACGTCGAGGTCACCGGTCTGGACGGCGGTGTACGCCGTGTCCGGGTTCGTGAAGAACTTCAGCGTGACGCCGCCGTTCTTGGGCTTGCGGACGCCGTCGTACTCCTCGTTCGGGACGAGCTTGATCTGGACGTCGTGCTCCCAGGCACCCTTGCCGTCCATCTTGTACGGGCCGTTGCCGATCGGGTCCTCGCCGTAGGCCTTGATGTCCTCGAACGCGGACTCGGGCAGCGGGTAGAACGCCGAGTAGCCCAGACGCGCCGGGAAGTCGGCCTCGGCCTGGTTGAGCTCGATCGTGAAGGTCTTGTCGTCGACGACCTTGAGGCCCTCGAGCGTCTTGGCCGTCGGCTTCTCGGCCTGGACGGCGTCGAAGCCCTTGATCGGGTAGAAGAAGTAGCTGTTGAGCTGCTTGTTGGTGCTGAGCGCGCCGTAGTTCCACGCGTCGACGAACGACTTCGCGGTGACCGGCGTGCCGTCGGAGAACTTCCAGTCCTTCAGCTTCACGGTCCAGGTGACGTTGTCGTCGGACTCGATCGACTCCGCGACCTCGTTCACGCTCGAGCCGTCCTTCTGGTACGAGACCAGACCGGCGAAGAGCAGGTCGACGGCGCGACCGCCACCGGTCTCGTTCGTCGACGTGGGGACGAGCGGGTTCTGGGGCTCGGTGCTGAAGTTGGTGATCACCGAGTCGGTGGACCCGGAGTCGTCACCGCCTCCACCGCAGGCCGCCAGGACGAGGCTGCCCGCGGCGAGCAGGGCTACGCCCGCGACGCGAGTACGTCGGGAGAGACGCATGGATTCCTCCTGTGAAGATGGGTGCACGCAGTCGCGTGCGCCCCTATTGCTATCACCGGCGGACGGGCCTTCGACAGGCCTCGGAGGGGACTTCACCAACTTGCAACCTGATCAGGATGGGCCATGATGCGTGGCTCTCACGGGCCATGGACGCACGAGGGGCCCCGGACCGTGCGGTCCGGGGCCCCTCGTGGTGGAGCGGGTGGTGATCAGCCCTTGCGCGACTTCGCGGCCTCGGTGGCCTGCGGCAGGACCGTCTTGAGGTCGCCGACGACGCCGAAGTCGACGAGCTCGAAGATCGGAGCCTCCTCGTCCTTGTTGACGGCGACGATCGTCTTCGACGTCTGCATGCCGGCGCGGTGCTGGATGGCACCGGAGATGCCGTTGGCGACGTACAGCTGCGGCGAGACCGTCTTGCCGGTCTGGCCGACCTGGAAGCTGTGCGGGTACCAGCCGGAGTCGACGGCGGCGCGCGAGGCGCCCACGGCGGCACCGAGGGTGTCGGCGAAGGCCTCAACCTCGGAGAAGTCGCCGCCGGTGCCACGGCCGCCGGAGACGACGATCGCGGCCTCGGTCAGCTCGGGACGACCCGAGGCGGCCTTCTCCTTGGTGGAGACGATCTTGGCGCCCTTGGCGGCGTCGGAGACGTCGACCGAGACGGCCTCGACCGTGCCGGCGCCCGAGGCGGCCTCGGGGGCCACGGAGTTCGGCTTGACGGCGATGACCGGGATGCCCTTGGTCACCTGGGCGTCGACCGTGAAGTTGCCGGCGAAGACCGACTGCGTCGTGGTCACGGTGTCACCGTCGACCGACACGTCGACGGCGTCGGTGATGAGGCCCGACTCGGTCTTGAGCGCGACACGGGCCGCGATCTCCTTGCCCTCCGTGGTGGAGGGCACGAGCACCGCGGCGGCGGAGGCGTCGGTGACGATCTTGGTGAGCGCCTCGGCCTTGGGGCCGACGAGGTACTCGCCGTAGACGGCGTCGTCGAGCTGGTAGACCTTCTCCGCGCCGTGCTCGGCCAGCGAGGCCGGGACGTCGGCGCCGAAGACGACGGCCGACGGCTCGCCGATCTTGCGGGCGATCGTGAGGAGCTCGAGGCTGGGCTTGGTGGCGTTGCCGTCGACGACGTCGACGAGCACGATGACTTCGGACATCTCTCTACTCCTGCTCAGACGAACTTCTTGGAGGCGAGGAACTCGACGAGCTTCGTGCCGCCGTCGCCCTCGTCGGTGATGATCTCGCCGGCCGTGCGCGGGGGACGCGGCTCGGTGGTGACGACCTTGGTCCAGGCGGCGTCGAGGCCGACCTCGGACGCGTCGACGCCGAGGTCGGACAGGTCCCACTCCTCGACCGGCTTCTTCTTGGCGGCCATGATGCCCTTGAAGGACGGGTAGCGGGCCTCGCCGGTCTGGTCGGTGACGCTCACGACGAGCTTGCCGGAGCCCTGGATCTCCTGCGTGGCGACGTCACCGTCACGCTTGATCGTGACGCTGTCGCCGTCGACGCTGATCTCGCCGCCGAGGGTGACCGCGGGCAGGCCGAGGCGCTCGGCGACCAGGGTCGGGACGACGCCCATGCCGCCGTCGGTCGAGGCCATGCCGAAGAACACGAAGTCGTACTCGAGCTTCTCGAGCGCCTTCGCCAGCACGAGCGAGGTCGCGAAGGCGTCGGAGCCGGCGATCGCGTCGTCGTTCACGTGCACGCCCTTGTCCGCGCCCATCTGCAGGGCCTTGCGGACGGCGTCGGCGGCGTCGTCGGGGCCGACGGTCAGGACGGTGACCTCGCCGTCACCCTCCTCGACGACCTTGAGCGCCTGCTCGACGGCGTACTCGTCGAGCTCGGAGAGCAGTCCGTCGACGTTCTCACGGTCGACGGTGTTGTCGGACGAGTCGAAGGTGCGGTCGGCCGTGGCATCCGGCACGTACTTCACCGCGACGACGATGTTGGTCACGAGGACCCTCCTGTGGTCGGGGACGCGGCGTTCTACGCCGCGCTGTCGGGGACGTCCACCTTCCCACGTGGTGCTCCACGAGGTGAGGGCAGCCTTGCACGCAAGGTTACCGGCGAGTTACATACCGGGGCCAGGCGCGTCACCCATGGTATAGGTCACACGTCCGGGACACCTGTCGTCGCAGGCCTCGCGGGTCAGGATCGAGCGGGCCGGTGCAGGAGCGACGGGGCGAGCACGCCGACCGCCAGGTAGGCGACCGATCCCCCGCCGTAGGCCACGAACGACTCCTTCGCGGCGGCGTTCTCGCCGCTGAAGGAGACGAGCCCGCGCAGCGGCTGCGTGAGCGGGTCGGCGACGGTCGCGACCGACTGCAGCACGCCCGTCGACGGGTCGAACCCGAACGCCACGAGCAGCGCCGCGAGCGCGAGCGTGACCGACGCGACCAGGCCGAGGACGCCCAGCACCACGCCGACCAGTCCGACGACGCGACGGGCGGTCGACGGACCCTCCTGCGGGACCGAGGGCGGCTCGGGCACGTCGTCGGTGCCGGAGTCGTCACGACGCGCCACGGCCGCGGCGGCCTTCGCGCGGCGACGCTCGACGCGGTCCGCGCGACGCGCACGCGACGGTCGCTCCGTCGGCGTCGCCTCGACGGACGCGCCGTCGGTCGCGGCTTCGACCTCGGTGCCGGCCCCGGCCTCGGCGTCGCTCTCGGTGTCGGTGTCGGTGTCGGTGTCGGTGTCGGGGCGACGATCCGTCGCGGCGGGCGCCGGGACGTCGGCCACCGCGGGCACCACCCGGGTCTCGACGACGTCGGCGGTCTCCTCCGTCGGAGCCTCCGGTTCCTGGACGGCGACGGCTCCCACCGCCTCGAGCAGCGCGGTGTCCTCCTGCGACGTCGAGGGCTCGGCCTCTGCGACGGGCTCGTCGACGGGGCCTTGGCCTGGGCGGCCTCCTCGGCGAGCCGCTTGCTCTCGGCACGCTCCTGCTCGCGCTCCTCGGCCTCGGCCGCCGACTGCTCGGCCTCCAGCTGCTTGACCTCCTCAGCCCATACCCGTTCGCGCTCGCGCTCCGCGGCAGCCTCCTCGCGGGCGCGGGCGCGCTCCTCGCGGGCGCGCTGCTTCTCGGCCTTCGCCTCCGCACGTCGCTGTGCACGCTCACGCTTCGCGGCGTCGCGGCGGGCCGCCTTGGCCTCCCGCGAGCCGGGTGCGGGGTCGGTCTCGGGTCGGCGCTCGGGCGTGTCGAGGGCTGCCTCGGCCCTCGCCAGCGGATCCGGGCGCGGACCGCCGTGGGTCGCCGCGATCCACGCGAGAGAGCCGGGCACGAGGTCCTCGTAGGAGCGCGTCACGCCGGGCGTCTGCGCCGGCGCGGCAGCATCGTCCGACGCAGGCGCGTCTGCCGGCACCGCAGCGTCGGACGACGTGTCACCATCGCCGTCCGCCTGCGCGGACGGCGCGTCCAGACCGGCGACGATGGCGCCGGCCGTCAGGTACTCAGGATCGCCGGATGACCCTTTTTTTGGTCGGGGGGACGGCTGCCCCGGGTCCGTCGCTCACCTCCGACGAGGCGTCGGGACCGACCTGGCTGGACGGCTCGTCGGCCGTCGACCTCTCCTCGACGAACTCCGCCACGGCGGGTGGCTCGAGCTCCGCGAAGCTCGGCACCTGCTTGGCCGACTGGTTCGCCGCGACGATGTGCGCCTGGGCGACGCGTTCGGCCTCCGCCTCAGCGGCCGCCACCCACTGCATCGCGGTGGCCTCGGCCTCGGCCAGCTTCTCCTCGGCCGCCGAGCGTGCCGCAGCAACGGCCTGCGTCAGACGCTCCTGCGCGTCGAGCTTGGCGCGCTGCACGACGCGGTCGGCCTCGGCGCGCGCCTCCTCGATGCGGCGCTGGGCGTCCTGCTCGGCCCGTTCGCCCACGGCTCGTGCCTCGGACTCGGCCTGGGCGATCCGGGCTGACGCCTGCTCCTCGGCCTCGGCGAGCTTCCGCTCGGCCTCGACACGGGCCTGCTCGGCCTCCTCCGCCTGACGACGCGCCGCCTCCTCACGCGCGGCGGCTGCCGCCCGCGCTGCGTCGGCAGCCTCGGCGGCCACGCGCTCGGCCTCGGCCTGCGCCGTCCGCACGCGCTCCTCCGACACCCGCTCGGCCTCGGCCAGCTTGGCCGAGGCCTGGTTGCGCTCGTCCTCGGCCTGCCGGGCGAGCTCGGCCGCCTCCGCGGTGACCCGCTCGACGTGAGCCCGTGCCTCGTCGCGCTCGCGCGCCAGCTCGGCCGCAGCCTGCTCGTGGCGCTCGGCGGCCTCCGACGCCAGCCGCTCGGCCTCGGCCCGCTTGCGGCCC
>NZ_LUNF01000126.1:0-3295 GCF_001626145.1 Aeromicrobium sp. REDSEA-S32_B7 | reverse complement strand
GCCAACCACGCCCCCGGCTCTTCGTCACCTGAGAGCGGGCGCGGTCTCACGCCCATGAGCCTCAACGAGGCACTCAGTACTGAGGTCACCCAGGAGAACTACGAGGACGTGCTGCGCACGCTGAGCCAGGCGTCGGTGGACCGCCACTTCGATGCCTTCGCGGACATCCCGTGGGACGACGAGGACTTCCAGGTCAGGCAGGACGACGAGCGATGGGTCCTGCCTGCCGCGGTGGACCCGCTCGGCGGCCACGAGTGGTACCTCAAGCAGCCGCTGGAGCGGCAGATCGAGATCGGACTCTGGCGCCAGGCGAACATCCTCAAGGTCGGCCTTCAGTTCGAGAACGTGCTCATCCGGTCCATCATGCAGTACGTCTTCGCACTGCCCAACGGCTCGGTGGAGTACCGGTACCTGATGCACGAGGCCACCGAAGAGTGCCACCACACGCAGATGTTCCAAGAGGTCGTCAACCGCATCGGCGCCGACGTCGACGGCATGCCGATGCTGGTCACGCGGTATCCGGTGGTCTTCTTCTTGGGCGTGCTTGCGGGCGAGGAGCCGATCGACCACACGCAGAAGTCGATCTTCAGGGCTGGCGCCGAGCTCCCGCCCGTCCTGTCACGCGTCATGGAGATCCATATCGCTGAGGAAGCCCGCCACATCTCCTTCGCTCACGAGGCCGTGCGCCTTCGTGCACCCCACCTCAGCCGGAAGGCGCGGCACATCACGGCGGCCCTTCTGCCGCTCATCATGCGGTTCCTCGGCGACGCCATCCTCGTCCCGCCCAAGGCTTTCCGGGATCGCTTCGACATCCCCGACCACGTGATGAAGGAGCTGTACTGGCAGGCGCCGGAGTCCCGGGAGCGACTGCGCGACCTCTTCGCCGACGTGCGGATGCTGGCCGAGGACAGTGGCCTCATGACGCCGGTGTCTCGCCGGTTGTGGCGCTGGTGCAAGATCGATGGCCGGCCGTCACGTTTCCGCAGCGAGCCTGCGGTCGTCTTCCGCCGAGCGGCGTGAGCCGGTGACCCACGTCATCACCCAGGCGTGCTGTGGAGATGCCGCTTGCGTCTTCGCCTGCCCGGTCAACGCCATCCAGCCGAACCCGGATGACGAGCTGTTCGAGTCGGCCGAGATGCTGTACATCGACCCCAAGACCTGTGTGGACTGCGGCGCGTGCGTCGCGGCGTGCCCGGTCGGAGCGATCACTCGCGACACCAGGCTGTCTACGACCGTCTGAGCGTCCCCTACGGACTGGTCAGATCGGGGGTGGCGCCGGATCACCAGATGACCAAGGCGGTCGACAAGCTCTTCCGCGACATCGAGGACCTGCCGGGGTTTCACTACGCCTTGGGCGTGGACGTGGGCACCTCGGTGCACCACGAGGAGTTGGCGGCGCGCTACTCCGCGGTCATCTACGCCACCGGGGCGTCGCAGGACCGTGTCCTGCAGGTACCCGGTGCCGATCTCCCGGGCGTGAGCAGCGCGACTCGCTTCGTCGCCTGGTACAACGGCCACCCTGACCATGGCGATGCCCACGTCGATCTGAGCCATCGCCGGGTGGTGATCGTAGGCAACGGCAACGTCGCGATCGATGCGGCGCGCATCCTCACGACCGATCCGGACGCGTTGGCCCGCACCGACATCGCTGACCATGCCTTGGCCGCCCTTCGCCAGAGCAAGGTCGAAGAGGTCGTGGTGCTGGGGCGCAGAGGGCCGGAGCACGCGGCGTTCACGCTGCCCGAGTTGGTGGGCCTCATGGCTCGACGCGATCTCGAGGTCGTCGTCGCAGGCGATATCCCGCCTGCCCCGGAGTGGGCCGACGTGCAGCTTCGCCACAAGCTTGACCTGCTGCGGAGCCTGCCGACCGAACATCAGGCCGCGCCGAGCTCCAGGCGGATCGTGCTTCAGTTCTGGTCCTCGCCGCACCGGTTCGTCGGCCAAGACCAGGTGGAGGAGGTCGAGATCCGCAGCGCCGGCCCCGGATCACCGCCCGGTGGCACATCCGATCACCTGCCCGCCGGTCTGGTCCTCTCGTCCATCGGTTACCAGGGCTCGCCGATCGCGAGTCTCCCCTTCGACCCGGACCGAGGCGTCGTGCCGCATGTGCGCGGCCGGGTCGAGGGTCTGCCAGGGGCCTACGTCGTCGGATGGATCAAGCGCGGACCTCGCGGGTTCATCGGCACCAACAAGACGTGTGCGCGCGAGACGGTCAACAGCGTGCTCGAGGATGCGACGTCAGGCGTTCTCGAACCCGTGTCGCCTGCAGGGGACTTGGGTCAGCTGCTCCGCCAGTGGCATCCCGACTCCGTGGATCTTCCGGCATGGCGTCGCATCGACGACGCAGAGATCGCACACGGCCTGTCAGCAGGGCGGCCGCGTGTGAAGCTGACGAGCGCGATCTGAGCGGGATCGCGCGGACGACGGGCACGCTTCGGCAGCGCGCCCGTCGTCCCCGTCCCTGTCGTGGTCAGTCATAGGCGACAGAGCGAGGGGCTTCCCCCGTCCACAGTCGGTGCCACCGACCGGGACCCGGAACCCCGGATCTGCTAGTTGCGGGCACCGAGATCGGCCCTCAGCAGCCGCTGCACCACATCGTGGGCACCCGACCCCAGCTCCTCGCTGAGCGCCGAGCTGACCTCCTGGGTCATCGCACCCTGGAAGGCGCTGAGGAAGGCCTGGACGGCCAGCGGCTGCAGCCGCGCGTGGATCCCGGTGATCCGATTCCAGTCCTCCTCGGGCATGCCAGCCTCGACGAACTTCACTGCCTCGGCTGCGGCCGTCAGCAGCCCCGGGGCCGTGACCGTGACGTTCCCGTCGGGATCGAACTCCGCCCCGACCAGGTCCCCGAACTCGGTCAACGACTCCAGCGTGGCGCTGGCTCCGAACAGGCTCAGGATCTGTTCTGGGGTGTAGGTCGTCGTCGGCTCGGCATCCCAGGGAGCCAACAGCCCGCGGATGATGTGCAACATGGCCTCGCCGGCATCATCCGGAACTCCGGCGAGGATCTGCTCGATGCTGGACAGGCTGAAGCCAGCGGACTGCATCTCCTTGATGAAGGTCAACCGTGCCAGATGTGACCCGTTGTAGTAACCGACGCGGCCTTGCATGATCGGCGAGGGCAACAAGCCCCGGGAGGCGTGCGATCGGAGAGTGCGTACCGTCATGCCCGATGCAAGCGCCAATGCGTCGATGGTCATCAGGTCGTTGCTGCCACTCTTCACGTCAGCCATTGTAGGGAAGGCGGAGATGTCCGGCCCGCCGCGGGCCTGGCAGCGAGGGACGACGACTCACC
>NZ_LUNF01000125.1:0-15523 GCF_001626145.1 Aeromicrobium sp. REDSEA-S32_B7 | reverse complement strand
GGGGTGCACGGCGGCGGCCCTGCACCGGATCGAGTGGAACAACCCGAAGATCCACACGCCCGACCGCCGCAAGACGTGGCTGGCGTGCGAGGAGCACGAGCAGTCGTTGCGGCGCTTCCTCGACGCGCGCGGCTTCTACAAGGAGACGCTCCCGCTCGAGGGTTGAGGTCCTCAGCCGCCGATCGACGACATGGGTCGCGACGGCTGCAGGAACGTGGGGTCGTCGATGCCGTGGCCGGCCGCCTTGCCCCACATGGCCTCGACCCACCGGCGGGCCAGCTCGTCGTCGTCGGCTCCCCCGCGCAGCGCGGCCCGCAGG
Organism: Aeromicrobium sp. REDSEA-S32_B7; assembly: GCF_001626145.1. Classification (NCBI taxonomy): domain Bacteria; kingdom Bacillati; phylum Actinomycetota; class Actinomycetes; order Propionibacteriales; family Nocardioidaceae; genus Aeromicrobium; species Aeromicrobium sp. REDSEA-S32_B7. Next base: position 15,204 of record NZ_LUNF01000125.1, on the reverse strand, counting down.
TCGGACTCCTCGCGGGCGAACAGGCACGTGCGCACCTGGCCGTCGGCGGTCAGGCGGACACGGTTGCAGTCGGCGCAGAACGGCCGCGTGACCGACCCGATGATGCCCACCGTGTGGGGGCCGCCGTCGACCTGGAACTTCTCGGCCGGGGCGCTCCCCCGCCCGTCCAGCGGCGTGAGGGTCACGTGCTCGGAGAGTCGCGCGAGGATCTCGTCGGCGGTGATCATGCGGCTGCGGTCCCAGCCGTGCTGCGCGTCGAGCGGCATCTGCTCGATGAAGCGCAGCTCGTAGCCGCGCTCCATGCACCAGCGCAGCAGCGCGGGCCCCTCGTCCTCGTTGAGGCCCCGCAGCAGCACCGCGTTGATCTTGACGGGGGTGAGCCCGGCCTCGGCGGCGGCCTCGAGCCCGGCGACGACGTCGTGGAAGCGGTCGCGCAGCGTGATCCGGTGGAACATCTCCGGGTCGGTGGTGTCGAGGCTGACGTTGACCCGGTCGAGGCCGGCGGCGGCCAGCGCGTGGGCCGTGCGGCTCAGCCCGAGGGCGTTCGTGGTGATGGCGGTGCGCGGCGACCCCGGCATCGCCTTGGTGGCCGCGACGATCGAGGCCAGTCCGCGACGCAGCAGCGGCTCGCCGCCGGTGAACCGCACGTCGACGACGCCGAGACGCGTGACGGCGACGTGGATCAGCCGGACGACCTCGTCGTCGGTGAGCACCTCGGCCGTGGGCATCCAGTCGAGCCCCTCGGCCGGCATGCAGTACTGGCAGCGCAGGTTGCAGCGGTCCGTCAACGAGACCCGCAGGTCGGTGGCCACACGTCCATGTCTGTCACCGAGCTGCATCCCCCCAGTCTAGGAGCGAGGACCCAACCTCGCCGGAGCCCGCTGGTGTCGGGCGGCTAGATTCGAGGCGTGCGGTTCCTGCTCAGCGCCCGGTGGATCGGGTTCTTCCTCGCCGTCGTGGCGCTCGCGGTCGTGTGCGTGCTCATGGGCGACTGGCAGTGGCACAAGCGCGAGGTCCGGCACGAGTCGAACGAGCGGGTCGAGCAGCACCTGGCCGCCGACCCCGTCCCCCTCGACCAGGTGGCACCGGTCGGCCTGAAGGTCACGAAGGACCTGGAGTGGACGCGGGTCGTCGCGCAGGGCCGCTACGACCCGACGTCGCAGGTGACGGTGAAGTTCAGCACCCGCGACGGGCGCCCCGGCGCCGAGGTGGTCACGCCGCTGCTCCTCGACGACGGCAGCGCCGTGCTGGTCGACCGCGGTTGGGTGCCGACGTCGAACACCGCGGCCGCCCCCAGCGACGTCCCCGCGCCACCGAGCGGGACCGTCACGGTACAGGGCTGGCTGCGGCCCGACAGCAACGCCGGTGCCGACGCGACGACGCCGGTGGACGGCCAGGTCCGCTCCGTCTCCAGCACCGGGCTCGCCGGCTCGCTCCCGTACGACGTGCGCTCGGGCTACCTCAACCTGCGCGAGCAGACCGGCGGCACCGGCGGGCTCGAGCTCGAGCCGAAGCCCGACCTCGGCGGCGGACCGCACTTCTTCTACGGGCTGCAGTGGTGGTTCTTCGCCGGGCTCGCGCTGGCCGGCTTCGTCTGGTTCGCGCGGATCGAGTGGCTGGAGCGACGTGCGGGCCACGGTGGCCCGCCGTCCACGCGCGACGGCGACCGCGAGGACGTCAGCGCCACACCCTGACGTAGTCGACGCTCATCGTCCTCGGCGTCGCCGTCGCCCCCTCGGGGACGCTGTTCTCCCCCGAGCCCAGCATCTGCGTGAGGTTGAGGTTGAACGGTCGGTCGAAGGGTTGCGGCGCCGTGAGCGGCTCCTCCGGGTCGATGCGGTGCTCCAGGCACGTGGTGCCGTCGATCGTCACGGTCAGCGTCGTCGGCGTCCACTCGAGCCCGTACGTGTGGAACCTGCTGGGCTCGTAGACCCGGCAGTCGTTGTTCGTGCGGGTCGACCACGGCGACGCGGACCCGTAGTGCAGTGCGGGGATCAGGCGGTCCGGGTACTGGGCGTAGTACTCGACCACGTCGATCTCGCCGGAGTACGGCCAGCCTCCGTAGTGGGTGGGCTCGTCGGGGACCAGCCAGAGCGCCGACTGGAAGCCCGGTCCGTCGACGGCGGGCATCGCGGCCCGGAACTCGAAGCGGCCGTACGTCTGGGAGAAGCGACCCAGCGAGCTGACCGAGCCGGAGGTCCACGGGGTCGTGACCGTGCGGTCGCCGGCCCGGCAGGTCACGTCCGACGCCTCGCGGCGCGTGGTGAGGCGCAGCGCCCCGTCTCGGACGGCGACGTTGTCGCCGTCGGGCAGGAAGCAGTCGCCGTAGCTGAAGCTGGAACCCTCGGTCGTGATCCGCTGCCACCTCGACGTGTCGAGGGTGGTGCCGTTGAACTCGTCGGCGAACGTGCACGTCCACGGCGTGCCGTCGGACTTGAGGCGCTGCGCACCGCACGACGGCGCACCCGTGCCCTCGCCGGACGACGCCGCGTCGGCCTGGGCCTGGGCGTCGGCCACCGCCCGCTCCCGCGCCAGCGCACGCGCCTGCGCGTCGGCCTCCTCGAGGGCGGCGGCACGGGCCTTCTCGTAGGCGTCCATGGTGGCGTCGTAGTACGCCTCCCACTGGGTCGCGGCGGTCGCGGTCCCGGTGCGGGTGGCCGTCGCGCTGGCGGTCGCCTCCCCGTATCCCACGTAGCCGTCGACGGTGGCCGACTCGGTGACGGTGGCCGACTCCGTCTGGGTCCACTCCGTCGAGTAGGTGATCGACGCTTGGTCGTCCTCCGCGTCGGCCGCGTCGGGTGCCGTGACGGCGAGCCCGACCACGACCAGGACCACCGCGGCGCAGGAGGCGCGTATCGGTCCGACGAGACGGTGGTGCCGACGGTTGGCCATGGCAGCTCCTCGACGCCCCGGCGTCAGGCTGCCCGCCCTGCACGGACTTCCCGGTGTCGGGACTCAGGTCCTGGTGGTCTGACGACCTTAGACCCGGACGGCGGGCTCTGTCACGCCCCCGACCTCGCACGGGGGCCGCGGGTCAGGCCAGGGAGACCAGCTCGGCGTAGCCGTCGTTCCACAGGTCCTCGTCGCCGTCGGGCAGGAGCAGCACGCGGTCGGGGTCGAGCGCGCGCACGGCGCCCTCGTCGTGGGACACGAGCACGATCGCGCCCTCGTACCGGCGGATCGCGTCGAGCACCTCCTCGCGCGAGGCAGGGTCGAGGTTGTTGGTCGGCTCGTCGAGCAGCAGCACGTTCGCGCTGGAGACGATGAGTCCCGCGAGCGCGAGGCGGGTCCGCTCTCCGCCGGAGAGCACCTTGGCCGGCTTCGCGGTGTCGTCGCCGGAGAACAGGAACGCGCCGAGGACGCTGCGCGCCTGGGTGTCGGTGAGCTCCGGCGCGGAGCGCTGCATGTTCTCGAGCACCGTGCGGTCCATGTCGAGCGTCTCGTGCTCCTGCGCGAAGTAGCCGATCTTGAGCCCGTGGCCCGGCTGGATCTCGCCGGTGTCGGACTGCAGGGTGCCGGCGAGCATCCGCAGCAGGGTCGTCTTGCCCGCGCCGTTGAGGCCGAGCACGACCACGCGGCTGCCCTTGTCGATCGCCAGGTCGACGCCGGCGAAGATCTCCAGCGCGCCGTAGGACTTGGAGAGCCCCTGGGCCATGAGCGGGGTCTTGCCGCACGGAGCCGGCTTCGGGAAGTCGATCTTGGCGACCTTGTCGGCCTGGCGGACGTCGTCGAGGCCGGACATCATCTGCTCGGCGCGGCGCAGCATCTGCTGCGCGGCGCTGGCCTTGCTGGCCTTCGCGCGCATCTTGTTGCCCTGGGCGACGAGCCGCTCGGCGGTCTTCGTCGTGATCTCGCGCTCGCGCTTGCGCCGCGCCTCGTCGGCCTCGCGCTGGCGCAGGTAGTGCTTCCAGCCGGTGTTGTAGATGTCGATCGTCGCGCGGTTGGCGTCGAGGTAGAAGACCTTGTTGACCGTCTCCTCGACCAGGTCGACGTCGTGGCTGATGATCACGAGACCACCGGAGAACGTCTTGAGGAAACCGCGAAGCCACGTGATCGAGTCGGCGTCGAGGTGGTTGGTCGGCTCGTCCAGCAGCATCGTGTCGGCGTCGCTGAACAGGATGCGGGCCAGCTCGATGCGGCGACGCTGACCACCGGAGAGCGTCTGCAGCTGCTGGTCGAGCACGCGGTCGGGCAGGCCGAGCGCGTTGGAGATGGTGGCGGCCTCCGCCTCGGCGGCGTACCCGCCGCCGGCCGAGAACACGTCCTGGGCGCGGCCGTAGGCCTTCATCGCCCGCTCGGCGACGTCGGGGTCGGCCGAGCCCATGTCGAGCTCGGCCTTGCGCATCGTCGCGAGGGCCTCGTCGAGGCCGCGGGCACCGAGGATGCGGTCGCGCGCCGTGATCGACAGGTCGCCGGACTTCGGGTCCTGAGGCAGGTAGCCGATCTTCCCGCTGAGCGTGATGCTGCCCTCGGCGGGCTGGCCGTCGCCGGACAGCATGCGCGTGAGGGTGGTCTTGCCGGCACCGTTGCGACCGACGAGGCCGATCTTGTCGCCCTTGTCGACGCGGAAGGAGACGTTCTGCATGAGGACGCGGGCGCCGAAGCGCAGCGTCACGTCGTTGACGGTGATCATGGGGAGCTTTCGTGGTCAGGGGGTGTGCGAGAACGCCGGACGTGGTCCGGTCGTCACTCCCGCTGGTAGTAGCTCACCGGAGCAGTCTACGGGCCCGAGCCCCGCTCCCCCGCATCGTGACCGCGAGACGTGGGTCATGCCGTGGACTTCGGGCCCTCGACCCTCCGACGCAGCCGACCCCGACCCCCGCGATGCGCGGGAGTCGGGGTCGGAGGTCGCGGCAGGTCTCAGCCGACGTTGAAGCCCAGCGCCCGCAGCATCTCGCGGCCGTCGTCGGTGATCTTGTCCGGACCCCACGGCGGCATCCAGACCCACTCGATGCGGAAGTCGTTGACGATGCCGTCGAGGGCGGCGCGGGTCTGGTCCTCGATGACGTCGGTCAGCGGGCAGGCCGCGGAGGTCAGCGTCATCGACAGGACAGTGTTGCTGTGGTCGTCGACGTCGACGCCGTACACGAGGCCGAGGTCGACGACGTTGATGCCGAGCTCGGGGTCGACGACGTCCTTCATCGCCTCCCAGACGTCCTCGTCCTTCGTCGCCGTCGACACGGCGGACTCCTGCGGGGCGTTCAGGTCGACCTCGGGCAGGTCGGAGTGGTCCGGGGTGCTCATGCGTCCTCCTGGGTGCTGAGAGCCTGGCTGGTGGCGTCCTTGAACGCCATCCACGAGAGCAGCGCGCACTTCACGCGCGCCGGGAACTGGGCGACACCGGCGAACGCGATGCCGTCCTCGAGGACGTCCTCGTCGGGCTCGACCTCGCCCTTGCCCTGCATGAGGGCCTGGAAGGCATCGAGCGTCGCGAAGGCGTCGTCGACGGGCTTGCCGACCACGAGGTCGTTCAGCACCGACGCCGACGCCTGGCTGATCGAGCAGCCGACCGCGTCGTAGGAGACGTCGGACACGGTGCCGGCGTCGAGGTGGACCCGCAGGGTCACCTCGTCGCCGCACGTCGGGTTGACGTGGTGCACCTCGGACTCGAACGGGTCGCGCAGGCCCGAGCCGTGCTTCTGCTTGTAGTGGTCGAGGATGATCTCCTGGTACAGCGCGTCCACCTGGGATGCGTCGGCCATGGTCACCGGCCTCCGAAGTACTGCTGGGTGTGCCGAACCGCGTCGACGAGCGCGTCGATCTCGGCCTCGGTCGTGTACAGGTAGAACGACGCGCGCGTGGTGGACTGCACCCCGAACCGCTGGTGGGCCGGCTTGGCGCAGTGATGTCCCGCGCGGACCGCCACGCCGCGGGAGTCGAGCAGCTGGGCGACGTCGTGCGGGTGCACGTCGTCGAGCGTGAAGCTGATCGCCCCTCCGCGCTGCACGGCCTCCTTCGGCCCGACGACCGTGAGCCCGTCGACCTCCTGGAGGCGCTCCAGCGCGTACGCGGTGATCGTCTGCTCGTGCGCGGCCACGTTCTCCATGCCGAGCGCCGTCAGGTAGTCGACCGCGGCGCCGAGCCCCACGGACTGCGCGATCGGCGGGGTGCCGGCCTCGAACCGGTGCGGCGGCGCGGCGAACGTCGACCGCTCCATCGTGACGGTCTCGATCATCTCGCCGCCACCCAGGAACGGGGGCAGCGACGCGAGCAGGTCGTAGCGGCCCCACAGCACGCCGATGCCCGTCGGGCCGACCATCTTGTGACCCGTGAAGGCGACGAAGTCGGCGCCGAGCGTGCTGACGTCGACCGGGATCTGCGGCACGGCCTGGGAGGCGTCGATGACGACCAGTGCGCCGACCTCGTGGGCCCGAGCGATGACCTTCTCGACGGGGTTGATCGTGCCGAGCATGTTCGAGACCCAGGTGAGCGAGACGACCTTCGTGCGCTCGGTGACCAGGGTGTCGAGGTCGTCGAGGTCGAGGCGTCCCTCGTCGGTGACCCCGAACCAGCGCAGCGTCGCGCCGGTGCGCTCCGTGAGCAGCTGCCACGGCACGATGTTGGAGTGGTGCTCCATCTCGGAGATGACGACCTCGTCGCCCTCCCCCACCGTGCCGGCGTCGCCGAGCACGCGGGCCACCAGGTTCAGCGCCTCGGACGCGTTCTTGGTGAACACGACCTCCTCACGTCGACCGGCGCCGATGAAGCCGGCCACCTTGGTGCGACCCAGCTCGAACGCCTCGCTGGCCTCGGCACCGAGCTGGTGCATCGCCCGCGCCACGTTCGCGTTGTGCTGCAGGTAGTGCTGCTCGATCGCCTCGACCACCTGGCGCGGCTTGTGGGACGTGTTGGCGCTGTCGAGGTACACCAGCGGGTGGTCGCCCGCCAGCGTGCGCTCGAGGATGGGGAAGTCCTTGCGGACCGCCTCGACGTCGTAGGTCATGTCAGACCGCAGCCTTCACGTACTTGTCGTAGCCCTCCGCCTCGAGCTGGTCGGCCAGCTCGCGACCGCCGGACTCGGCCAGCCTGCCCGCGACGAAGACGTGCACGAAGTCGGGCTTGATGTACTGCAGGATGCGCGTGTAGTGCGTGATCAGCAGGACGCCGCGGTCACCCTGGTCGGTGTAGCGGTTGACGCCCTCGGACACGACGCGCAGGGCGTCGATGTCGAGGCCGGAGTCGGTCTCGTCGAGCACGGCGAACTTGGGGTTCAGCAGCTCGAGCTGGGCGATCTCGTGACGCTTCTTCTCACCACCGGAGAAGCCCTCGTTGACGCTGCGCTGCGCGAACGTCGGGTCGAGGGTGACGCGCTCGAGGGCGGCGTTGACGTCCTTGACCCAGGTGCGCAGCTTGGGGGCCTCGCCGTCGATGGCGGTCTTGGCGGTGCGCAGGAAGTTCGCGACGGACACGCCGGGGACCTCGACGGGGTACTGCATCGCGAGGAACAGGCCCGCGCGGGCGCGCTCGTCGACGCTGAGCTCGAGGATGTTCTCGCCGTCCAGCAGGACCTCGCCGTCGGTGACGGTGTACTTGGGGTGGCCGGCGATCGAGTACGCGAGGGTCGACTTGCCCGAGCCGTTCGGGCCCATGATGGCGTGGACCTCGCCGCTGTTGACCGTGAGGTCGACGCCGCGCAGGATCTCCTTCGCGCCGTCCTCGGTGTTCACCGAGACGTGCAGGTTCTTGATCTCGAGGGTGCTCATGTGGTTCAGCTCCTGGTGGGGGCGGACACGTCGACCAGGACGCGTCCGTCGGTGATGGTCGTGGGGTAGGTGGGGACGGCCTCGGTGGCCGGCAGGTTGAGGGGCTTGCCGGTGCGGGCGTCGAAGCGCGACCCGTGCAGCCAGCACTCGATCTCGCAGCCCTCCACCTCCCCCTCCGACAGCGGGATCGCGGCGTGCGAGCACTCGTCGCGGATCGCGTAGACCGCGTCGCCCTCGCGTACCAGCGCGACGTCGACGCCGTCGACGGTGACCGCGGTCGCGGTCCCCTCGACGAGGACGTCGAGGGGTGCCGCGAACTGGGGTCCGGACTCGGGCATCGCTCAGCCGACCTTGCTCAGGTCGGCACCGGCCAGCTCGGACTCGATCGCCTCGACGAGCCGCGCCTGCAGCTCAGGCACGCCGATCCGACGGATGATGTCGTTGAAGAAGCCGTGCACGACGAGACGACGCGCCTCGGCCTCCTCGATGCCCCGGCTCTGCAGGTAGAACAGGTGGTTGTCGTCGAAGCGGCCGGTGGTGCTGGCGTGGCCGGCACCGGCGATGTCGCCGGTCTCGATCTCCAGGTTCGGCACCGAGTCGGCCTTCGCGCCGTCGGTGAGCACGAGGTTGTCGTTCTGCTCGAACGTCTCGATGCCCTCGGCGACCTTGCGGATCAGCACGTTGCCGACCCAGACGGTGTGCGCGTCCTGGCCCTGCAGCGCGCCCTTGTACTCGACGTTGCTCTTCGTGCGCGGTGCCGTGTGGTCGACGAACTGGCGGTGCTCGATGTGCTGGCCGGCGTCGGCGAAGTAGACGCCGAGCAGCTCGGCGCTGCCGCCCGGACCGGCGTAGTCGACGTTGACGTTCGTGCGGACGAGGTCGCCGCCGAGGCTGACCTCGAACGCGCGGACCGACGCGTCGCGACCGACACGCACGTTGTACTGGCCGGCGTGCACGGCGTCGTCGGCCCAGTCGTTGACCGTGACGAGGTCGAGCGAGGCGCCGTCGCCGACGACGACCTGGGTGAACGCGTCGTACGTCGCGCTGCCGGCGTGGTCGACGACCACGGTGGCCCTCGCGTGGGTGCCGACGCGGACCACGACGTGGCCCCAGACGGTCGAGTCGACGGAGTCACCCGTCAGCGTCAGCCGCACGGGCTCGCTGAGCTCGAGGTTGGCGGGCACGTCGAGCAGCACCGCTCCCCCGGCGTTGGCCACGGCGAGCGCGCCGAGCCGGTCGAAGGGGGCGTTGACGGCCAGGGCCTGCGCCTCGGCCGTGCTGACCTGCGTGAGCGTGACGCCCTCGGGCAGCTGCTGCTCCCACGTGAGGTGCGCGTCGGAGGGGGTGCCGTCGAGCAGGCCCCGCAGCCGCTTCAGCGGCGTGAAGCGCCAGATCTCCTCCAGGCCCGTGGGCACCGGGTGCGCCGCGACGTCGTAGGACGGCTCGGGGTGCAGGTGGGACTCGACGTGGTCGAGCTCCAGGGCCTGACCGATGTTCTCGACCGTGCGGTCGGTGTCGACGAGGGTCATCAGCCGACGGCTCCTTCCATCTGCAGCTCGATGAGGCGGTTCAGCTCGAGCGCGTACTCCATCGGGAGCTCGCGCGCGATGGGCTCGACGAACCCGCGGACGATCATCGCCATGGCCTCGTCCTCCTCCATGCCGCGCTGCATGAAGTAGAAGAGCTGGTCGTCGCTGACCTTCGAGACCGTGGCCTCGTGGCCGAGCGTCACGTCGTCCTCGCGGACGTCGACGTAGGGGTACGTGTCGGACCGGCTGACCTGGTCGACGAGCAGCGCGTCGCACTTGACCGTGCTGGCCGAGCCGTACGCGCCCTCCATGACCTGCAGCAGGCCACGGTAGGAGGTGCGACCGCCACCGCGGGCCACCGACTTGCTCAGGATCGAGCTCGACGTGTGGGGGGCGGCGTGCACCATCTTGGCGCCGGCGTCCTGGTGCTGGCCCTCGCCAGCGAAGGCGATCGACAGCGTCTCGCCGCGGGCGTGCTCGCCCATCAGGTAGACGGCCGGGTACTTCATGGTGACCTTCGAGCCGATGTTGCCGTCGACCCACTCCATGGTCGCGCCGGCCTCGCACGTCGCACGCTTGGTAACCAGGTTGTACACGTTGTTCGACCAGTTCTGGATCGTCGTGTACCGGACGCGGGCGTTCTTCTTGACGATGATCTCGACGACCGCGGAGTGCAGCGAGTCGCTGGAGTAGATCGGCGCCGTGCAGCCCTCGACGTAGTGGACGTAGGAGTCCTCGTCGGCGATGATCAGCGTCCGCTCGAACTGGCCCATGTTCTCGGTGTTGATGCGGAAGTAGGCCTGCAGCGGGATGTCGACGTGGACGCCCTTGGGCACGTAGATGAACGAGCCGCCGGACCACACCGCCGTGTTCAGCGCGGAGAACTTGTTGTCACCGACGGGGATGACGGTGCCGAAGTACTCCTCGAAGATCTCCGGGTGCTCCTTGAGCGCCGTGTCGGTGTCGAGGAAGAGGACGCCCTTCTCCTCGAGGTCCTCACGGATCGAGTGGTAGACGACCTCGGACTCGTACTGCGCGGCGACGCCGGCGACGAGACGCTGCTTCTCCGCCTCGGGGATGCCCAGACGGTCGTAGGTGTTCTTGATGTCCTCGGGCAGGTCCTCCCACGAGGCGGCCTGCTTCTCCGAGGAGCGCACGAAGTACTTGATGTTGTCGAAGTCGATGTCCTCGAGGCCGGCGCCCCACGTGGGCAGCGGCTTGCGGTCGAAGAGCCGCAGACCCTTCAGGCGCAGGTCGAGCATCCACTGCGGCTCGCTCTTCTTCGCGGAGATGTCGCGGACGATCTCCTCGTTGAGGCCGCGCTGGGCGTTGGCACCCGCGTCGTTCGCGTCGGACCAGCCGAACTCGTAGCGGCCGACGTCCTTGAGCCCGGGGTTGAGCTCTTCGATCGAGTTGGTCGTCATGACGACACCCTCTCTGTGGTGGGACCTGTGGCTTGGGTCGTGGGATGGGGCAGGTGGGTCGTGCACACGCCGTCGCCGTGGGCGATCGTCGCGAGGCGCTGGACGTGGGAGCCGAGCAGGCTCCTCGACGGGTGCGGCCTCCACGAGCGGGCGGTACTTCTCGGTGAGGGCGCGCAGGCGTCGGGCTGCGAACGCGGCGACCGCGTCGTCGCCCGCGGTCTCCGCGAGGAAGCGGAGGGCGTCGGCGGCGAGGTCGTCGTAGGAGTGCGCGAAGGTGTCGCGGCCGGCGTCGGTGATGACGAAGACCTTGGCGGGTCGGCCGCGACCGCGACGCGCCGTGGAGCGCGGCTGGCGCTGGGCGAGGACGCCGTCGGCCAGCAGCTGCTCGAGGTGACGTCGCACGGCGGCGGGCGTGAGGCCCAGCCGCTGGGCGAGGTCGGCTGCGGTCGACGGACCGTGCTCCAGGATCGACGTCGCCACGCGCTCGCGCGTGGGGGCGTCGTCGACGGTGGTCGACTCCATCTCCTCGGCGCGCATGTATTTCACAACACCAGTGTGCCGTTATTGATTCCGGTCGTTCAAAGAAGGCAACCCTCACCCACGCCGCCCCCTGCAGCCCACGGCCCGGCACCTCCGCCGCGTCGGGCCTAGGCTGCCGTCATGGCAGGCAAGACTGCGGCGGTCGTCGTCGACGCGGGCGGACGCGAGGTGAAGGTCTCCAGCGCCGACCGCGTGATCTACCCGGCGTCCGAGCACGGCCCGGAGGTCACGAAGCTCGAGGTGGTCGAGTACTACGTCGCGGTCGGCGACGGCATCGTCCGTGCCCTGCGCGACCGCCCCACCGCGCTCGAGCGGTGGCCGAAGGGCGTGCAGCCCGGCATGACGCTCACGGCCCGTGAGGCCACGCACGGGCGCGGCCCGCAGGGCGACGCGTTCTACCAGAAGCGGGTCATGCGCGGCATGCCCGACTGGGCGCGGTCGGTGCGGGTGCACTTCCCCACCGGACGCACCGCCGAGGAGCTCTGCCCCGACCACGTCGCCGTCGTGGCGTGGGCCGCGCAGATGGGCACCATCACCTTCCACCCCGGCCCGGCCCGGCGAGCGGACCTGGACCGGCCCGACGAGCTGCGGATCGACCTCGACCCGCACGGCGACACCGGGTTCGTCGACGCCGTCCGGGAGGCCGGCACCGTGAGGGAGCTGCTCGGCGACCTCGGCCTGCGCGGCCACGTGAAGACCAGCGGGAAGAACGGCGTGCACGTGTACGTCCGGGTCGAGCCGCGGTGGACCTTCACCGACGTCCGGCACGCCGCCATCGGTCTCGGCCGCGAGCTCGAGCGACGCAGCGACCGCGTGACCACGGCCTGGTGGAAGGAGGAGCGCGGCGACCGGATCTTCGTCGACGTCAACCAGAACGCCCGCGACCGCACCATCGCGTCGGCCTACAGCCTGCGCCCGAAGCAGGGCGCGCCCGCGTCGTTCCCCCTGCGGTGGGACGAGCTCGCCGACGTCGACGACCCGATGGCCTTCACGCTGCGCACGATCCCCGACCTCCTCGCGGAGCGCGGCGGCGACGCCTGGGCCGACATCGACGACGAGCCCCAGTCGCTCGAGCCGCTGCTCGACCTCTGGCGCGCCGACCTCGAGCGCGGCCTCGGCGACCTGCCGTACCCGCCGGAGTACCCGAAGATGCCGGGTGAGCCGAAGCGCGTGCAGCCCAGCAAGGACACACGCAACAAGCAGGGCTGAGGTCCGGGCGCGCTGGGACGGTGGACGATCCACCGCTCGACGCCGCCTCCCCGGCGCGGTGAGTTCTCCACCCTCTCGGCGCTGGGACGGTGGACGATCCACCGCCCGACACCGCCTCCCCCGGGCGGTGAGCTCTCCACCGTCTGGACGCTGAGAAGGTGGACGATCCACCGCCCGCGGGGGCGACCGTCCAGCGATGCGTCAGCGGTCGGGCCGCTCACCGGCGCGGCACTGGGCGAGCAGCTTCTCGATGCGGGACAGGCGGGTCGGCTCCCGCTTGGCCGTGGCCAGCTGGGTGAGCGCGAAGAGGCGGGCGCTCGGCGGGAGGGCGTCCCAGAACGCGCGGGCGGCGGGGTCGGCGTCGAGGCCGGCGCGCAGTGCGTCCGGCTCCTCGCCCTGCTCGGGTCCGACGAGGACGGTCCAGGAGCCGTCGGCCCGCGCGGCGTCGACCACGGCCTGGCCGGGCTGACGCATCCGCCCCTCCTCGACCAACCGGGCCACGCGGGCGCGGTTCGACGCCGCCCACGCGCTCCCCCGCCGGCGGGGCGACATCCAGATCGCGGCGCCCCGGCCGTCGGCCGCGCCACGGACCCGTCCGTCGATCCAGCCCCAGCAGAGGGCCTCGCAGACCGCGTTCTCGTACGACAGCGCATCGTCGCCCTCGGCGACGCGGGCCGACATCTCCAGCCACACGCCCCGTGCGTCGCCGTGGTGCCCCCGCAACCAGTCGTGCCACGCCGTCAGCGACCCGGGAGCCACCTGCTCCGCCTCGTCCATCACGCCCACGGGGCCACCGTAGGGCGCCGTACCGACACCGCGCCGGGACGAGACCGCCTCGCGCACGACCCGTCACGCGTCGACCGCCCGTCGTAGGCTGACCGCGTGGAGCTGACGAGCAAGGAGGCGCTGGGGCAGGGCGACGAGGTCCTGCACCTCGACGACCCCAAGGCGCTGCGACAGGACTTCACCCGCTTCATGCTCCGGCACCGGTTCGCGATGGAGGAGGTCGTCACCAAGCTGACGATCCTGCGCGACGAGTTCGCGCTCATGCACGACACGAACCCCATCGAGCACATCGCGTCGCGGCTCAAGTCGCCCGACAGCCTCGCGGAGAAGATGGGCCGCAAGGGCACGCTGCCCACCTTCGAGTCGATCCGCGAGACCATCACCGACATCGCCGGCGTGCGCGTCACGTGCAGCTTCGTCTCCGACGTCTACCGCGTGCACGAGCTGCTCACGTCGCAGGACGACCTGACCGTCCTCGACGTCCGCGACTACATCGCCTCGCCCAAGGCCAACGGCTACCGCAGCCTGCACCTGCTGCTCGAGGTGCCCGTGTACCTGTCGGACGGGCCGGTCCCGGTCACGGTCGAGGTGCAGCTGCGCACCATCGCCATGGACTTCTGGGCCAGCCTCGAGCACAAGATCCACTACAAGTACCGCGGTGCCGTCCCCGACGACCTCGCCGAGCGCCTCTGCGACGCCGCCGACTCCGCGCACGCCCTCGACGCCCGGATGGAGGCGCTGCACGACGAGGTGCGCCACCTCGGCGAGGACGGCGTCGAGACGCTGCCGACCGAGGTGCGCGACGACCTGATCGCGGGCGACGAGCTCCTGCCGTCCGAGGCGCTGCTGGAGCAGCTGAGACGGCTCGGCGACGGTCCGCGCCGCTAGGCGAGCACGTCGCCGAGGTCGTAGGACACGACCTCCTCGAGCTGGGCGTACGTGCACGACGTCGGCTCCCGGTCGGGGCGCCAGCGCTTGAACTGCGCGGTGTGGCGGAACCGGCCCTCCTCGCCGCGGCCCTCCATGTGCTCGTAGCCGACCTCGACCACGCGCTCCGGGCGCAGCGGCACGAACGAGAGGTCCTTCGTGCCGGTCCAGCGGCTCTGCCCGCCCGGCAGCCGGCCGTCCTCGTGCGCCTGCGTGGTCTGCCAGGCACCCCACGGGTGCTCCGACAGCTCCGCGCGCAGGGGCGCGAGCTCGGCCGCCAGCTCGGCCCGGCGCGTCGCGGTGAACGAGGCGCAGACGCCGACGTGCTGCAGGCGTCCGTCGTCGGTGTACAGCCCCAGCAGCATCGACCCGAGCAGCGGCTGCTCGGGCGTCGACGTCTTGTGCAGCCGGTACCCGGCCACCACGACGTCGGCCGTGCGCGCGTGCTTGACCTTGAGCATGGTGCGGCCGTTCGGGGTGTAGGGGGCGTCGAGCCGCTTCGCCACGACCCCGTCGAGACCCGCCCCCTCGAACTGCTCGAACCAGCGTCCGGCCTCGGCGCTGTCCCGCGTCGTGCGCGTGAGGTGGACCGGCGCCTCGACGTCCGCGAGGGCCGCCTCGAGCACGGCACGGCGCTCGTGCAGCGGCGCGTCCAGGTACGACGTGCCGTCGAGCGCCAGCAGGTCGAACACGACGAGGCTCGCGGGCGTCTCCTCCGCGAGCATGGCCACCCGCGACGCTGCCGGGTGGATGCGCTGCGACAGCGTGTCGAAGTCGAGCCGGTCGCCGACGGCCGTGACGATCTCGCCGTCCACGACGCAGCGCTGCGGCAGCTGGGCCAGCACCGGACCGGCGCTGGTGGGCCGGGGAGGCCGCATCGCCTGGGTGAGCCTGGTGCCCTCCGAGGGCGGCCGCACCGGTCCCACCCTGCTGGTCGTGGACTCGGTGGCCGGTGGGCACCAGCGTCATGTCCGGCTCGACCGGACCAGGGTGCCGTTCCTCACCCGCTGGTTCCGAGGCGAGGTCGTCTACCGCACCTGGGGGCAGGAGGCCTCCTTCGCCACCGACGGCAGCAGTGCCCCGCGA
>NZ_LUNF01000124.1:0-8433 GCF_001626145.1 Aeromicrobium sp. REDSEA-S32_B7 | reverse complement strand
GGCCAGTGGGAGGCCGCGAAGATGGAGACCCTTCGTTTCGGCGAGCGTCTGGCCGACCACGGCCGGCGCGACCACGCCGAGCGGCGCCTCGTGCAGGTCGTCGCCCGCGACCCAGGCGAAGACCGCGACCACGCCGGCCAGCTGCACGGCGACGGCGACCACCAGCGGCACCCAGACGCGACCCCTCACGCGCCGACTGTAGGTCACGCCAGGGCCCGCCCCGTCGCCGTGACATCGTGGTGCCGTGGGAGTGCAGCGCGTGCCGTGGCGGATCCGGGTGGCGGCCGTCACCGGGCCGGCGCTCCTGCTCATGCTGTCCCTCGTCGCCTTCTCGGGCCGGGCCGACCCGCCGTCGGCGCCGACGGTGCCCGAGGCGAGCGAGACCCGCTGCCTGCCGATCGAGCCTGTCCGCTCGGTACCCGACCTCAACCGGCTCGTCACGCAGGTCCGTGGCTCGGGGGCGTTCCAGGGCGCCGACGTCGGCGCCGACGTGACCCTGCAGGACGGGCGGCGGCTCTGGCTCTTCGGCGACACCCTCCGGTCGGCCGACTTCGACGGCCAGCGCTTCGTGCGCAACTCGATGCTCGTGTTCGAGCCAGGTTGCGCACAGGTGGTGCTGCCCGCCGACCACGGCGCGCTCATCCCCGACCGGGCCGACGGCGTCGGCTACTGGCCGATGTCGGTCGCCAAGATCGAGCGACCGGGCTACGACCTGGTGGGTGTGTCGGCGCAGCGCGTCAAGGGCGCCGACGCTCCCGACGGCCCGCTCGCGTTCGACAACCTGGGGCCCGCGGTCGCGCTGTTCGTCGTGGAGCGCGGGCGGACGCCCCAGCTGCTCGGGGTGCGCGACGTCGGCCCGGACGACGACGACCCCCGTCGTCCGACGTGGGGCGCCGCGACGGCCGTGTCCGACGGCTGGGTCTACCTCTACGGGACGGCGCGTCCCGGTCGCGGCCTGGTGTTCGGGTTCAGCCTGCACGTGGCGCGGGTGCGGCCCGACGACGTGTTGCGCCCCGACCGCTACCGCTACTGGAACGGTCGGGCATGGACCCGCGACGCCTCCGAGCTGGCCACCCTGGTCCCGGCCGAGGGCGGGGTCTCGCAGACGCTCAGCGTCTTCGAGCGAGGCGGACGCTGGTACGCGGTGAGCAAGCGCGACGAGTTCCTCGGCAAGGACCTCGTCGTGTGGTCGGCGTCGCGACCGACCGGGCCGTTCACCCCGAGCGCCCCGGTCGCCCAGATCCCCAGCGAGCCCGACGGTCGCCTGCGGTACATGCCGCTGGCCCACCCCGACCTGCTGCCCGAGCGAGGGTCGGTCGTCGTCTCCTACAGCCAGAACGACACCGACCTCGCGGAGGTCGCGCGCGACCCGTTCGTCTACCGCCCGCGGTTCCTGCGGATCCCGCTGCCGCGCTGACGTCCGCCCCGCTAGTGCTCGAGCGCGTCGAGGTCGAGGTCGGCGGGGAGCAGCCGGTGCACGAGCCACGCTGCCGCGAGCATGACGAGCCCGGCGGCGAGGCCGACCCAGCCGAACGCCTCGGCGTAGGAGGCCTGGGCGGCTGCGGCGACCGGCGTGTCGAGCGCGAGGGCGAGCGACTCGCGGGTCGCGTCGGTGGCGTCGCCGGGCAGCCCGCTGCGGTAGAGCGCGGCGACGAGGCCGCCGAGCACGCTGATGCTGATGACCGCGCCGAACTCGTAGCAGATCTCCTCGACGGCGGACGCCGAGCCGACCTGGTCGCGTGGTGCGCTGCCGATGATGAGGGCCGAGGCTAGCGCGAGCGCACCCGTCCCCACGCCGACCACGAGCAGTGCCGGGCCGACCACGACGTAGGAGAGCGGTTGCGGCGCCGCGAAGATGAGGAGCGGTCCTGCGCCGAGCAGGACCATGCCCAGCACCACCGCCCGTCGGGCGCCGATGCGGGCGGCGATCCGCGGGGCGAGCGGGGAGGCGACCAGGCCGCCGACGGCGAGCGGCAGCAGCGCGACGCCCGCCAGGAGCGGACCGTGGCCCTCCACGAGCTGGAGCCACTGCGAGCCGACGAAGAGCAGCGCCATCATGGCGATGCTGCTCGCCAGCGCGGCGACCACCCCGCCGCGGAAGATGCGACTGCGGAACAGCGAGACCGCGAGCATGGGGGCGTCCTGGCGCAGGCTGCGTCGCACGAAGAGGGCCAGCATCGTCATGCCCGCGACGACGCAGACCAGGGTGACTCCACTGAACCCGTCCTTGCCGAGCTCCTTGACGCCGTAGACCATCGTGACCATGCCGGCGACCGTGAGGACCACGCCGAACGGGTCGATGCGGCCGGGTCGCGCCGAGCGGCTCTCCGGCAGCAGCCACATGCCGAACGCGACGCCGAGGACCATGACGGGCACGTTCACGAGGAAGGCCGCGTGCCAGCTCCACGCCTGGAGCAGCGCGCCTCCGACGACCGGGCCGACGGCCGCTCCCAGGGAGGCCATCGCGGCCCAGATGCCGAGCGCGTAGGCGCGTTCGCGCGGGTCGGTGAAGAGCGTGCGGATGAGCGACAGGGTCGACGGCATGATCATGGCGCCGCCCAGGCCGAGGGCCACACGCAGCGCGATGACGGCCGATGCGTCGTCGACCCAGAGCGCGGCCGTGGAGGCGACGGCGAAGATCGTGAAGCCGGTGAGCAGCATGCGCTTGCGACCGACGCGGTCGGCAAGGGCGGTGACGGGCACGAGCAGGCCGGCCAGGACGAGGGCGTACGCGTCGACGATCCACAGCTGCTGCAGAGCGCTGGCGTCGGTCTCGGCGGCCAGGTCCGGCAGCGCGACGTTGAGGATCGTCATGTCCATGACCACCACGAGGAGGCTGGCGGCGAGCACGGCCAGACCGGCCCAGCGGCGCGGGTGGTCGACGGCGGGGGTCGTGGGGGAGGGAGAGGTGGTCACGGTGTCACCGAGGCTTTCCCGAAGCCGGAGGCTTCGTGGTGGCGGAGTGCGGAGGCTTCGTGGTGGGGAGTGCGGAGCCTCAGTCGTGCTGACGGGCAGAGGCTCCGTCGAGGAAGAAGGAGGAGACGAGGGCGCCAAGGCCGCGTCGCGGCACGTCGCCGACCCGGATGGCCTCGCGGGCGGCGACGAGAAGGCCGTAGCCGGCGGTCGACAGCCAGGCGGCGCTGACGTCGTCGCGCAGCACGCCCGCCCGTTGTCCGGCGGCGAAGAGCACGACCTCGCGCCGGTGGAGGGCCTCGGCGCGGGCGGCGAGTCCCGGCTCGACGGTCAGGAAGTGGTCGGTGAGGGCGAAGCCGAAGTCGTCGGAGTCGTCGGTGAAGCGCT
Source organism: Aeromicrobium sp. REDSEA-S32_B7 (assembly GCF_001626145.1). Taxonomy (NCBI): domain Bacteria; kingdom Bacillati; phylum Actinomycetota; class Actinomycetes; order Propionibacteriales; family Nocardioidaceae; genus Aeromicrobium; species Aeromicrobium sp. REDSEA-S32_B7. The sequence goes on along the minus strand of NZ_LUNF01000124.1, from coordinate 5,133 downwards.
CGAGCAGCTGCTCGACGGTGCTCCGGATGAGGCCGCCGTCGCCGCCGGCGGCCACGTCCTCGACCGCTGCCTCGTCGAGACGCTGCTCCCAGCGGTCGAGGGAGCGAGTGCCGATCTCGAGGAGCAGCTCGTCGCGTCCGGCGAAGTAGCGGTGCAGCGTCGCGCGGCCGATGTGGGCGGCTCGGGCGATGTCGGCCATCGACGACGTGGGGTCGGCGTTGAGCTGCCGTTGGGCGACAGCCAGGATCTCGTCGGGTGTCATCGCACTCCCCGGGTCGTCGTGAGACAGGAGTGTCTCACATGAGACCACAATGTCTCACCCCGCGGGGGCGGCCGGGTGCGAGGGTCGGCCGTCCCGTGACGGTTCGTCCCGCACGGGGCGGGTACGTCGGGAGGGAGCCGGCGTGACGTCGGCTCCCTCGACCGATGGAGTCCCCGTGCCCCTCACCGCCCTCGCACTGAACTGCACCCTCAAGCCCGGCGACGCGCCGTCGAGCAGCGCCCTGATGGCGCAGCAGTACCTCGACGCCCTCGCCGAGCACGACGTCGTCGGCACCGCCGTGCGGGTCGTCGACCTCGACGTCAAGCCCGGTGTCGAGACCGACATGGGCGACGGCGACGAGTGGCCGGCGATCCGTCGGCAGCTGCTCGACGCCGACGTGATCGTCGTGGTCACACCGACGTGGGTGGGGCAGATGTCGAGCGTCGCGAACCGCGTGCTGGAGCGGCTCGACGCCGAGCTGTCCGAGACGCGCGACGACGGGAACCCGATCCTCTACGGGAAGGTCGCGCTCGTGGGGGTCGTCGGCAACGAGGACGGCGCGCACAAGATCACGGCCGACCTGTACCAGGCGCTCGACGACTGCGGCCTGACGATCCCCGCGCAGGGCGGCACGTACTGGAACGGCGAGGCCATGCACACGGTCGACTACAACGACCTCGACGAGACCCCCGAGGCCACGCTCAGCACGCTGCGCACGGCGGCCGCGAATGCCGTGCACCTCGCCCGGCTGCTCTCCCGCGAGCCGTACCCCGCCTGACCTTCTGCCGCGGTCAGCGGCGCGCGGTGGCCAGCCGGTCGATCCGCACGAGCGCCGCGGCCAGCACGGGCAGGTATGCCGGCGCCCACAGCGGGGCACCCATCGACAGCCGGCAGCCGTCGACCTCCGGACGCACGGCGTGCGTCGTCGCGGGCACACCGGCGACCGACCAGGCCCAGGCGCGCCCCGGCTCGAACGACGTGATCGCGAAGGGGAGCGAGAGACCGACGGCCGTGCGGACGTGGCCGGTGCTGCCGAGGCCGAGCGGCGCCTCGTCGTCGAGGCTCGCGTGCTGCACCGACGGGCCCCAGCGAGGCCACGCGTCGAGGTCGACGAGCAGCGACCACACGATGTCGGGCTCGGCGTCGATGTGGCGGTGCACGGTCAGCTGTCTCACGCGTCGCCCACCTCATCCTCGTCGAGCGGCTCCGCCAGGTGCGGGTCCCCGTGGGTGACGTCGCTGACGTGCACGTGCTGGGTGACGTCGTCGGCGCCCGGTGCCGGCCCCGTCCCGAGCGTCTGGGTCAGGACGCGCCGGGTCACGGCGTGCGTCGCCTCGGTGGACTCCGGCACCGACGTCCCGTAGCGCGCCACGAGCTCCACGTACACGGCGTGCAGGCGGCCGCGGTCGCGGACGTCGAGCCGGATGCGTCGCACGGCCGCGTCGGCGACCTCGCCGCCGAGCGCCGAGCGCAGCAGCGCCACGAGCGCGACCGAGGAGACCTGCAGCAGCGGGTCGGCGGTCTCGATCGTGCTCGCCCGACGGGGGGCGGCAAGGGCCCGGGCGAGGACGCGGCCGGCCGCCTGCGCGACGTGCGGGCTCGCCGGCTGGTCGCGGAGCTGGTCGGTCGCCACGTCGAGGGCACGCTCGCCGCTCGAGCGGTCGAGGTCGGGCACGTCGGGGTTCGTCATCGCCACTGCTCCATCCGGATCGCGAGACTTCGTCGGGCGCGGTGCAGCTGTCCGCGGACCACGGTCGGAGTCGTGTCGAGCACCTGGGCGATCTCCGCGTAGGAGAAGCCCTCCAGCTCACGGAGGGTCCATGCCGCGCGCTGGGTCCACGGTAGCTCCCCCAGGGCCAGGTCCAGCGTGCGCCAGAGGTCGCCGAGCTCGGCCTCCTGCTCGGGGTCGAGGCGACGCGCGGCGCCGAGCCGGTCGGCGTCGTCGCGGCCGAGGGGCTCGAGGATGCGGTCGTCGACCGCCAGGGGGCGGGTGCGGCGACGGCGTCGGTAGACCTCGCGCTGCACGATCGTGAACAGCCACGTCTGCACCTTCGAGCGGCCCTCGAAGTCGGGCAGAGCGCGCCACGCGGTGATCCACGCGTCCTGCACGGCGTCCTCCGCCGACCTCTCGTCGCCGTCGAGCAGACGGGTCGCGTAGCGCAGCGTCGCCGGGAAGAGGCGGGCGAAGAGCTCCTCGAACGCCGCCCGGTCGCCAAGGCCGGCGCGGCGGGCGAGCGCGTTGTCGGACGGACGGGCGCTCCCGTCGTCGGTGCCCGGCACCCGCTCGTCGTCCGTCCCCCTGGTCATCGCTCCGACCGTCCCACCGCGTGGGGAGGGGCGCACCTCGAACGGACTCACACCGTGACGTCGGTCACATCACCGTGACGTTCGGCGTGCGGGGTGACTCTCACGGTTGTTCGATCGATCCACCCCACCACACAGAACAGGACTGATGACGTGAGCGAGAAGGCCGTCGCCAAGACCACCACCTCCAGCGACCTGGACAGCACGCAGGGTCGTACCTCCATCGCCGACACCGTCGTGTCGAAGATCGCCGGCATCGCGACGCGCGAGGTCTCCGGCGTGTACGCGCTGGGTGGCAACACCGCCCGCGCCGTCGGCGCCATCCGTGAGCGCATCCCGGGCTCCTCCACCAACCACTCGCAGGGCATCTCCGTCGAGGTGGGCGAGAAGGAGGCCGCCATCGACATCCAGCTCGTCGCGGAGTACGGCGTCTCCATCGCCGACCTCGCCAACGGCATCCGCACCAACGTGATCAACGCGGTGGAGCGCATGGTCGGCCTCAACGTCGTCGAGGTCAACATCGAGGTGCAGGACATCCACATCGAGTCCGACGAGGGCGCCGACGACACCGCCGGCGAGCCGCGCGTCCAGTGACCACCCCCGCCGACACGCCCGAGCCCGCCGACACCGGAGCGACGGTGGCCGAGCAGGTGGCGTCCGCGACCCTGGGCGTGCCCGGGGTCGCGGGGCTGCACGCCGGCTCGTTCGGCGAGGTGGCGACCTACCTGCCCGGTCGTCGCGTCACCGGGGTCCGGCTGCGCGACGGCGACACCGAGGTGCACGTCGTCGCGACGATGGGCACCCGGCTGCGCGACCTGGCCGACGCCGTTCGCTCGGTCGTGTCGCCGCTCGTCGACACACCCGTGCGCGTGGTCGTCGAGGACGTCGTCCCGGACGGCACGACCGCGTCGTGAGCGGCAGCACCGGGGCGCGACCGACCGGACACCGCTTCGCGGGTCCGGCCGACGCCGCACTGCGCGAGCAGTGGCGTCGCGACCGTCGCGCCCTGGTGCGTCGCCACCATCCCGACGCCGGAGGTGACGCCGAGCAGCTGCAGGTCCGGCTGGCGGCGCTCGACCGGCGCTACGCGTTCCTCGAGCGGTCGGGCCCCCGAAGCTCTGGCCCCGAGCCGTCCGACCCGAGGCCCCTGCCTCGAGTGCTCCACACCCTCCGGGCGGCCCTGCGCCGCCCGACGCGGCGGCCGCGTCGCCGCCGCTACATCGACCTCTGACCCCTCGCACGACCCCCATCCCGGCACCAAGGAGACACCCCATGACCACCTCCACCGTCGGCCTCATCGCCGGCCTCCTGCTCGCCATCGCCATCGCGACCGGCGGCTTCCTCGGCTTCCTGCTCGCCCTCGTCCTGGGCGGCGCGGGCTACCTCGTCGGCGGCCACGTCGACGGGGAGGTCGACCTCTCCGGCCTGCTCGGACGGCGCGACCGTGGCTGACACGGCCACCCTCGCCCCCGTCGCGCAGGAGCGGGCACCGCTGCCCGCCCCCGAGGACCGCGGCCGCACGACCATCGCCGACGGCGTCGTGAGCCGGGTCGCGTCGATCGCGGCCTCGGAGATCGAGGCCGTCGTCGACACCCGCAAGGGCTGGACCAAGCTCGTCCGCAAGGGCCTGCCGCACGCCGAGGCCACGGTCGCCGGCGAGACGTCGTCGATCACGGTCGAGGTCGCGGCGACCTGGCCGACGCCGCTCGCGCCGCTCGTCGAGCGGGTCCGCGCGCACGTCACCGAGCGCGTCGACACCCTCGTCGGCGTCACCGTGAGCCGTGTCGACGTCACGGTCGCCGACGTCGTGCACCTCGACGCCCCCACCCGCCGCGTCGTCTGACCTCTCCCACTCGACCGAAGGACCCCGCATGACCTCCGAGACCCCCTCCCCGACGGGTACCCGCCCGCTCGCGGCGGCGAAGTCGCCCGCCGGCACGGGCGCGTCGCCCCTCGTCGCCCAGCTGATCGCCCTCGCGCTCGTCGGCCTGGCCGTCGTCGCGGTCCAGCACCTGCTCGTGCAGCTCGGCTCGGTGTCGGGCAGCTCGCACTGGTCGTGGCCGTGCTGCTGCTGCCGGTGGCGCTCAAGCCCCGACCGCGCCGCACCCTGGCGCTGCGCGCCAGCAGCGGCGTGCACCTGCGTCGCCAGGACCTCGTGCGGGTCGTCCGCGCCGCGATCGACGGCACCGACGGCGTCACCGACGCCGACGTCTCGGTCCGGCGTCGGCGCGTGAAGGTGGTGGCTCGTTCCGTCGCCACCAGCGACCGCGAGAGCGAGCTCGAGGGTGCCGTCCGTGCCCGCGCGGAGCGCGTCTGCTCCGCCGTCGACCCCACCCCGCGGGTCGACGTCACCATCCGACCCGAGAAGGGCTGAGCACCATGGTCAGTCGCACCACGCTCCTCATCGACCGTCTCGCCACCCTCGTGCTCGTCGCGCTGCTGGCCGCCGCTGGGCTCGCCGGCCTGTGGTGGTGGTCCGGACGCGAGGTCTCCGGCAGCACGCTCCCCGCGACCAGCAGCACCACGCGCGTCGCCGACGCGCTCGAGAACCCCGCCGTGGCGTGGGG
>NZ_LUNF01000123.1:0-12070 GCF_001626145.1 Aeromicrobium sp. REDSEA-S32_B7 | reverse complement strand
GACGGCCGTGAGTCCCGCATCTGGATCTTGGGCGACGGAGTGAGCTCCGCCGTCGCGTGAACCGGGACGACCGCGGGCCGAGAGACGTGCGTCAATGAGCGAGACTTGAAGGTTGTGTACGCGGCTGAACCGAGCAGCCACGGGCAACTTTCGCGAGAAACTCATACCACTGCATTTCATTTGCAATGACTCCGGGCAAGCGAGTTTCATCGCGGTACAAGGTCGAGCGCAACCCTCGAGCCTTCAGCCCAAATCGTCGAGAATAGAGTCCTTGAGATGATCCAGATTCAACGCTGACCGCTTCGCCGCCTCGTACAAATCCACGATGAGTGGGCCGACTTCATGGGCTAGGTGGCTGGACTTCTCAAAGACCTTTGTGCCTGAGCCGTCGCCTTCGGGATAGGCCCAAATCTCAACAACATACGGGGACTGGTCATCGGCATCACGAGACCTGACGAAGAACCCAAACCTCGAAGTTCGGTAGTCGAATTCGTATGACGAGTCCATAAACTGAGTCCAGCGGACGGACCTTTCGACAGTGCGCGTCAAGAGCTTGGCGAAGATCTCGCCCGCTTCCTCTTCCGTAAGCATCATTCGTCTCCGGATTCTCTCTTCAATCTTGCTATGAGCGTGTGCGATCGAGTGGAGACTGTCGGCATGAGCTTCAAAATCCGCTTCATGATGACAACTTGGTCCCTGCCCGGGTCGGTCAAAAGTTCACCCTTGGCGCGCTTCGCCAACAACGAGACGTTCTCAAGCATCTCAACGAAGTCCTGCTCCTCGTCAGGATCGCTCTGCGACACCGCTACCGCGACCTCAGTGCACAGTTGCGCATAGCCAACGAGCGAAGAAGCGAGACGAGGACGGTCATTGCCAGCGAACTTGTGGTGGACATCGTCCTCAACTTCCTGAATCCTCGGCAAAAGAAGAAGTAGATCATTGATGACTAGGCGCCTCTGCACTTTAGTCAGCAGAAGATTTGACTGTTCTTGCGCGGTGGCGGTTCGACTCAGCTGCCTCCAGGCAAGGTAGAAACCGCCGACCGTCACGACTGCTGTCACCAATTGCCACGAGTCCTCACGAGCCCATCGCTCATCGAGTCCAAGAACGTCGATGAGGAGCTGCGGCACACGCAGAGCCTACCGGGAAGAAGGGTCAAGGACGGATATTACTACTCAACAGGCTGCGTCGAGTAATCGCATAGTGCGTCGCTCGCCGGCTTCACAGACTGCGCCCCGCCGAAGACGACCACGTTCAGCCCCGTCACCAAGCTCGCCCTCGTGATACGCGCAACAGGTGCGCCGCGCTCGATAAAGTCCTCCAGATATAAGCCCGCGCCACGAAGTGGCGCACGTTCACCGGGCTGAACCCGCGCGCGATCCCGTCCAGATCGCCACATGCAGCCAGTTCCCACCCGACAGCATCGCGTCGACGAACGGCTGCGACACGTCGAGCCCGGAACCAGACGCTCGCGGAAGGGGAATGGGTCGTCTGCCTGGTCGTCCCGGAGGGCGGGATCGATCAACCCTTCCAGCTCCTCCCGCGTCGGGAGGCGCCAGTCTCGATGACCCGCGAAGTCGAGCGACTCGACCTACATGAGCGCAGCTTCGTAACTGAGTTCGCTTGGACTGAAAGAACCCGTCCATTCGAGACCCGAACCGGAGTCCCGGATGGTGACATCAGGTGAGGTTGACTTCTTTTCCGACTTCGCGTCGCGCGTAGCGGCTCGAGGCTCGTCGACAGTGTCGAGCACCTGTTCCGCCAACCCGCGGACTTGCGCCGGGCGCACGGGCGCACCCTCGACTAGGGATGTGGCATCCACCATCTGCCGCTTTCCTACCGCCTTAACGAACTCCTCATCGCCATCCGCGTACCGTCCACGGCCGAGAGGAGAGAATAAAATCGGAAAGATCAACCCGCGGTCTTCGGCGAAGGTTCGGTTGGCACGCAACTCGCCTTCGCGGCCGGCGAAGGATGCCCACTCGCGCCTGCACCACTCGGACCGAGAATATGAAGGAGACAAGATCGCAACCGCCAGCTGGCTGCGTTCCAGAGCTGTCGCGATCCGCGACTCCCAGAGGTCGGAGGTCATGAGCTCGGTCCGGTCGAAGAAGATCCTAGGAGGCTCGCCAGCCAACCTATTAATGGCCTTCGAAAGGTCGTTGCGGAATCCTTCGATCCATCCGTCGTCGTCATCAAGTGCGCGCAACTTAGAAAGACTTCGTACTCGCTCACATCACCAACGTAGTCGTTGAGCCAGTCGCGGGACTACGGCATCCCGATCCCAAGTAGGCACGCACCGCCTGAGTCGCGATGGCTGGTGCGCGGCGGTCTTTCATCAAGCACCAAACGCTGCTCTGCCAAACGGTCGGTCAGTCAGGCGGCGACCCCCGGCCGCCACAGAGGTTCCGGCCACCGCGCCGCTTCCACTCACCGCCCTAACGAACAAGCGATGCGCCCCAATTGAAACCCCGTCAGCGCACCCTTGCAGCACTGGAACCGCGGGGCGCGTATGGGAGTTGTCAGAATCCGAGAAACCTCGGGCACGTGGATCGTGCTCACCGGTCCTTGTCCGCGAGCGTCACCAGCCGCATCGCGTCGGGACTGGACGTCTGCTTGACGTAGATGAAGCTGCGTCCGCTGAGACGACTCGTGCCGGTGTCGTTGCTGCCGGGGAGGGAGAACAGCTTCCCGCGTCGCAGGTCGAGGACGAAGGCGCGGTCGCCTGTGGAGAAGCTGACCCAGTCGCTGGTGCCGTTGAGGTAGCCGACCGTGTTCCTGCCGAGGTCGACGGTAAAGCGACCGTGCTCGGTCGACTCGACCGTCAGACGGCGGCGGCCATCGGCTGTCGTGCAGGCGACGCGGACACCCTTCGCAGCGAAGGCGCCGCAATCCGCCGGCAACCCTGCGCCCGTGGCCTCTCCGGAAGATCCACGGTCCGGGTCCCAGCGTGTGAGCGTGCTGTCGACGAGGACGTCGAGCTCGCGGCCCGCCGCCCAGGCGCCGGTTGCCTTGGGCACGACCTTCTCGAGCTTGCCGCCGGTCAAAGGCACGCGGTAGGCGGAGGTCTGGACGACGTTCTGCTGGTCGTCCACACGATCGACCGCGACGACGTAGACGTCGTCGCCCACGACCTGCGGCCGGATGGCGTCGGGTGACGGCCAGGGCGGGTCCTTGATGCCGAGCTGCTGGTAGGACGCGAGCTCCTTCTCCACTCCCGTCTCGAGATTCAGCGCGTACAACCGCCACGGCATCGCGTCATAGTTTCCCTGCGTGGTCTCGACCCAGACCACGGTCTTGCCGGCAACGGCGACGTCGACGATGTAGCGCGGGGCCCCCGGCTTCCCGTGACGGGCAAGCTCTGTGACCTCGTTGGTCTTCGGGTCGACGGATATCAGTGCACCTCCGCGAGGGTCGTCCTCGGAGGGCTGACCCGACTTGGAGGTTCCCGAGAGGGACATGATCAGCCGACCATCGGTGCGGTCGAAGTAGACAACCTGCTGTCCGTCCAGGACCGTCGGGATGCGTGACTCCACGGTGTAGTCGTCGCCCTCCGTGAACGACGGCGGCGCGGGAGAGAGCGCGAACTGACGCTGCGGCTCGGGCTCCTTCGTCGTCGTGCAGGACGTCGTGCCGAGTACGACCGCCACCATCGCCGAGGCGATGGCGGCGGTCTTGCGCGCTGACGTCACAGGACGACGCCCCACGGCTGGGTGAAGATGCGCATGCTGGTGTTCCGCATCGCGTTGGTCTTCTGCGGAGCCTTCGACTGGCCCGTGTTCGTCCACCGGCCCGCGACCGGGTCCGCGTAGGCGAGCCTCGAGCCCGAGCCGGAGTAGCCGTAGCCCATGATCAGGTGGTCGATCGTGAAGGTCGTGTAGTGGTAGTTGTAGTGCGGGTTGCCCGCCCCGGCCAGCTCGCGCGTCCCGTACACGACGGCACGGTTGTAGACGCCGATCGAGTTGACGACACCGCTCTTGATGGACGCCGCTGACGGGCTCGAGACGAGGCGGGACGCGAAGCCGGCCCACCTCTTGAGCGTGAGCGGGATGCGCGACATGTTCGTGCCGCTGGTGGTGGTCGCGAGGTAGCGGGACGCTGCCAGCGTCGTCTGGGAGATGGTGTCGGAGGAGTTGTAGCGGCTCCGCTCGCAGGCGCTGCACGACGCGCGGATCGCCATCGCGACGGACGCGGGCCCGCAGTAGTAGGAGGTCCGCTGGGTGGAGTGGCGCACGGGCAGCGCCTTCTGCGTCGCCGCCATGATCTGGGCGTCGGAGTCGGAGTCGGACGTGGTCGACGCGTCGGCGGAGAAGTCGGGCTCGGGCTCGATCTCCGAGTACGGGCGCCCGGCGACGCGCTCGACCTCCGCGCGTGCCGCGGCGATCCGCTCGTCGAGCGTCGGCTCGCCGTCGGCCTGCGCGGTCGCGGCGCCGGCTCCACCGGCGAGGTACTTCTCGGCGTAGAGCGCGTGCAGTGCGTCGAGGGCGTCGTTGAGCGGCTTCTCGGCCTGTACCGACGGCAGGTCCCCGAGTGACTCGTAGCCGCTGGGCAACGCGATGCCCCGACCCTCGGGCGTGGCCGGCTCGTCCGCCGCGGAGGCCGGAGCCGCCGCGAGCAGCGCGGCGACCGTGACGGCCGACAGGACGGCGAGGCCGAGACCGGTGGTGGTGCGTTGCCTGCGGCGGCGTCGCGAACTGAACATGATGTGTCCCCCCTGGGAGCGTCGACGGTGTGTGCGTCGATCAACCCATGGGAGGAGTTGCGGGCAGAAGCGTTCGAACGATCTTCTGAAGACGGCTTGACATCCGGCCGCAGAGGTGCCAAGTCAGGGGCGCTCCGGTGTGCCTGCCTCGAGCGGTCCGGACGGTCGAGCGCCCTGTGCCCTCGGCTCGGTCCGGGCGAGACGGAGCTGGAGCGCGCTCAGCGGGTCACGGTCGCGCGACCTTCACGCAAGCGGTCGACGACGACGTGGCGACGGCAGCGTCGCTTGCACCCGACCGTGAGACGGAGACGCTCACGTCGATGCTCCTCTTCTGTCCAAGGGCTGTCAGTGGATCCGGCTTCCGCACCTCGAAGCCCTCGTCTCGAAGCACTTCTGTGGCCGAGTCGATCACGTCCCCGACCGACGCCTCGGGGACGTGAACCTCCTCTCGACGATGAAGCTCTCTTCCGCGTCCGATCCCTTGCAGGTGACAGGATGAGCGACGCGAAAGATTGGCCGAGATCCCGGAAGGGCTGCTGCCAGTCGCTTCGACAGCGCGACCTCTACGGTCTGCGCCTCAGCGCTGAGGCGATCGAACTCGCGTTGGCTCACTGGTGCCGAGGCGCAGGCGGACAGAAGGACCAGGAGCAGCACGACGTTCACGTGAGGTCGTCGCATCATGGCTGGTCGGCTCGCCATCCATCACCCTCCAACGCCTCGCTGAGGTCGGCTCGATCACGGGGTACAGCTGGATCTGCCGCGCACCGTAGAGGGAAGAAGGCTGGGGGAGTAGTGGCGTCGCGCGATTCCTGGCTGCGGCCATACGGACGGACGAGAACCGAGCGACGAGCCGGTAGGTCCCCGTCTCCGCCGGAGCACTTCGTCGTGCGCGCCTGTGGATGTCCGACGAGGCAGAGGCACGGAGAAATGCGCTGAGTCCCACCTCGGTCTCACCTCGACACGAATGCGTCCTGTGGGAGGGGCTGGGAGGCAGATGCCGACCTGCTTCAGCGCGTGTACTGCCCCTTCCGCTGCAACGCCGAGCCGACGGCGAAGCCGATGAGCAGGAGGGCGGCGGCGAGGACGGCGTGCAGCCAGGTGTCGGCGGTGTCGAGGGGTACGACGTTGGCGTCGGAGCCGTGGTCGACGACAAGCCCGTAGATGGTGAGGGCGGCGTAGATGATGCCGCTGCCCACGAGGTAGGCGGGAGCGAGGCGTGGGCGCAGCGCCGCCCCTAGGCCGAGCAGACCGAACAGCACGTGCACGAGGTTGTGCAGCACCGACACCTGGAACACGCCGAACAGCTCCGCGCCGCTGTGGTGGCCGCTGCCGCTCAGCTGGTCGAGGTCGGTCGTGACGCCCGGGACGAAGCCCAGGACGCCGACGAGGAGGAACACGGCACCGAAGAGGAGGGCTGCCCCGCGGGCAAGGACGACGGGGTCCTCGTCGGGGCGCGGGCCGGTGCTGGACAGGTGGTGGTTCTCGGACACGGTGGTACCTCTCGGTGCTGGTCAGGGGCAGGACAGGGCAGGTCAGGGCGTGCAGGTCAGGCGGCCCCGGCGACGCGGGCCATCGAGGCCGCGGCGCGGGCGCCGTCGAGGAACGGTTCGCCGTGGCCGGGCAGCACGACGGCGGCGTCGGTCTCGGCGATGGCGTCGAGCGAGGCGAGCGCACGGTCGCGGTCACGGGTGCCGGCGCGCGCGACGACGCGCGGCCCGCGACGTCCGGTGTACGGGTCGAGCGTCACCAGGGCGTCGCCGGTGAGCACGACGCCACGGTCGGGGAGGTGGAAGGCCACGTGGCCGTCGGTGTGGCCCGGCGTGGGCACCGCGCACAGACCGCCCGGGAGCAGCGTGTGCTCGTCCTGGACGAGCACAGGACTGTCGAGCCCCTCGACGTTCAGGGCACCCGCCCGCACCATCGCGGCCAGGTGGCGCCACGAGCCGGGGTGCAGCACCGGGTAGAGCAGCCGCGGCCTCCCCGGCCGGTAGCGGTACGGGCGCTGCGCGATCGGCCCGTCACCCGTGTGCACCCAGGTGTGCACGCCGCGCCGCTCGGCCACCGCGCACACGCCCAGGTGGTCGAAGTGCGCGTGCGTGAGCACCACGGCCTCCAGCGACTCCCAGCTCATCCTGCGCTGCCAGAGCAGCTGCTCGACCAGCGGCCTGCACCCGGGCAGGCCACCGTCGACGAGGACGCCACCACGGTGGGTGTCGTCCTCGACGAGGTAGCAGCAGGTCGACGCGTGCTCCACCCGGTGGACGCCGGGCGCGACGTCGAGCGTGATCACCATCGGCCTCCCGCTGCCGTGACCGCCAGCACCGCCCACCACGCCGCCACGAAGACGACGAGGCGGGCGACGCCGCGCGGCGCCGCGGGCGCGGTCGGCGCCTGCCGTGCGTAGGCGACTGGGCTCACGACAGCGCGTCCTTCGCCTTGTCGATGAGCCCCTTCGTCTCCTGCAGCTCCTGCGTCCCGTACAGACGCGGGTCGCCCGGAGCCAGCTCGGGGATCTGCCCGTGCGCCTCGATCAGCGCCGAGCGGAAGTCGCCGCGACCGTCCGGCGCCGGACCCGACGCCCACGACCCCTCGGTCGCCGCCTCGCCGTCGCTCGCCTGGATGAACGTGTGGGAGAACTCGTCGAACTCCTCCTCCAGCGGGAACGCCTCGGGCGTCGGCACGCCGTCGAGCCCGTCGGCCTTCAGCTCCTCGATGGCCGACAACCACTGCATCTGGTGCATGTGGTCACGTGTGACCAGGAACCGGATCAGGTCCTTCACGCCCCGGTCGTCGGTCATGTGGAACAGGCGCGCCACCTGCAGGCGACCCTGCATCTCGGCCGTCACGTTCAGGTGGAAGTCGGCCATCAGGTTGCCGCTCGCCGTGACGAACGCACCCGACCACGGCACGCCGTTGCTGTCGTGCGGGTAGGCGCCGCCGCCGTTGACGATCGTCTGCTGCGGGTTCTGCTGCCCGAACTCGCTGGCCTGCGTCGAGCCCGTCGTGTCGTCCGGGGCCATCGGCGGCGCCTTGTCGAGCAGCTGGTCGATCATCGTCGTGATCATCTCGACGTGGCTCAGCTCCTCGGTGCCGATCGACATGAGCATGTCCTTGTACTTGCCGGGCAGCCGACAGTTCCAGCCCTGGTAGAGGTACTGCATGGCGACGGTCATCTCGCCCCACTTGCCGCCCAGCACCTCCTGGAAGCGACGGGCGAACGCGGGATCGGGTGCGTCGGGGCGAGCAGTGAACTGCAGCGGCTTCTGGTGGGTGAACATGTCGGCTCCTCGTGGGTTCCGACGCGCGGTGCCGCACGTCGTGGTGGCCGGAGGCGTACCCGCCGCGGGCCACCCAGACACCTCCGTGTGGACGGGGATGGTCGAATAGGGGCCATGCGTCGCCTGCTGCTGCCCGTGGTCGCCACCGCCCTGCTGCTCGCCGGGTGCACCGGCGGAGGGAGCAGCGCCGACCCCGGCGCCACCTCCACGCCCACCGCGTCGCCCACCTTCTCGGCCGACTTCGCCGACCTGGAGCAGGAGTACGACGCGCGGCTGGGCGTCTACGCCATCGACACCGGCACCGGCCAGGTCGTGGAGCACCGGGCGGGGGAGCGGTTCGCGTACGCGTCGACGATCAAGGCGATCGCGGTCGGCGCGCTGCTGCACGAGAAGCCCCGGTCGGTGCTCGACCAGACCGTGCAGATCAGCGAGGACGACCTCGTCGACTTCTCCCCGCAGGTCGAGAAGGCGCTCGAGGCCGGGCAGACCGAGCTCACCGTCCGCGAGGTCGCCGACGCGGCCGTCCGGTACAGCGACAACACCGCCGGCAACCTGCTGTTCGACCTGCTCGGTGGTCCTGAGGAGCTGCAGGGCGTGCTCCGCGAGATCGGCGACCGGACGACGAAGGTGTCGCGCATCGAGCCCGACCTCAACGAGGCCACGCCGGGCGACGACCGCGACACCACCACGCCCGAGGCGCTCGCCACCGACCTGCGTCGGCTCGCGCTCCCGGCGGCCGACGGCGAGAAGGACGTGAACGACGGCTACGCGCGCGCCTTCCTCACCGACCTCATGGTGCGCAACACCACCGGCGACGACCTCATCCGCGCCGGCGTCCCCGACACGTGGGAGGTCGCCGACAAGACCGGGGCGGCCAAGTACGGCACCCGCAACGACATCGCGATCCTGCGCCGCGCGGAGGGCGCCCCGATCGTCATCGCCATCATGTCGTCCAAGGACGACCAGGACGCCGAGGCCGACGACGACCTCGTCGCCGACGCCACGCGCGTCGCCGTCGCCGGGTTCGGCGTCTCGAACGACTGACCCCGCCCGACCGACGGACCCAGACACGACGACGCCCACCCCGACCTCGGGGTGGGCGTCGTCGTGAGGTGGACGGGTCGGTGCGACGTCAGCAGCCGCCGCAGGTGTAGAAGGTGACGTCCCAGTGGCTGCCTTCCTTCGCGTACTCGTTGCCCGAGGCGGAGCGGTACAGCTGCGCGCCGTCGCTGCGGGTGCCGACGTAGGTGAACGTGTTCGTCACGTACGACGTCAGGCAGGTCGACAGGCTGAAGTCGAGCTTGTAGCCGTTGTAGTGCGAGTACGTGCCCGACGCGTGGCCGACCTCGGTGCCGCCCGTGATGTTCAGCGCGCAGCCGCTGGCCGACTTGAGGGTGCGCGCACCGTCGACGCTGGTCTGGCGCAGGCCCTCGAACGACGTGCACGACGAGTTGCTGCGCGTCGTGCAGCCTCCCGACGACGACCACGTGATGCCGGCCGCGCGGAAGGCCGACTCGGCCTGCGCCTGGGTCACGGCCGACGCGGACGACGCGACGCCGACCACGCTGCCGAGCCCGAGCAGGGCGCCGGTCAGGAGGACGACGAGCCGTCGCAGGACAGGTGCTTTCTGGTTCCCCGATGTGTTCATGGCTCCCATGCCAACCCGAGTCGGCGCCATGACGCAAGCCCCCGGCGGTGACGATCAGTCGACGAGCGCGTGACGCAGACGGTCGCGGTACTCGCGCGCCTCGCCGTCGGCGTAGCGGGTGCGCGGCCAGAAGAAGCCGCGCAGGCCGTCGCCCTTCGTGCGCGGCACGACGTGCACGTGCAGGTGCGGCACGCTCTGGGAGACGACGTTGTTCATGGCCACGAACGTGCCCTGCGCGCCCAGCTCGCTCGACATCGCGGCGGCAGCCCGGCGGGCCGCCGCGAACAGCGGCACGGTCATCGGCTCCGGCAGCTCGAGCAGGGTGTCCACGTGCTCGCGCGGCACGAGCAGCGTGTGGCCCTTGAACACGGGCCGCACGTCGAGGAAGCCGAGCACGTGCTCGTCCTCCAGCACCACCTCGGCCGGCTCGTCGCCGGCGACGATCTTGCAGAACAGGCACGCCACGGTCTCGATCCCACCACAGGGCCGGTAACCTCGACAGGTGGCCACCGACTTCCCCGAGCAGATCAAGGAGCTCGGCGCGACCCTGACCTCCATCGAGAAGGTGCTCGACCTCGACGCGATGCAGCGCGAGATCGACGAGCTCCAGGAGCAGGTCGGCGCGCCGGACCTCTGGGACGACCAGGCGAACGCGCAGCGCGTCACCGGTCGTCTGTCGACGCTGCAGGCGCAGCTCGAGCGCATCACGGGTCTGCGCGGCCGGCTCGAGGACCTCGAGGTCCTCGTCGAGCTCGCGCAGGAGGAGGGCGACGCCGACTCCCTCGCCGAGGCGGAGTCCGAGCTGACCAAGCTGCAGCAGGCCGTCGAGTCGCTCGAGGTCCGCACGCTGCTGTCGGGCGAGTACGACGAGCGCGAGGCCCTCGTGACCATCCGCTCCGGCGCCGGCGGCGTCGACGCCGCCGACTTCGCCATGATGCTGCAGCGCATGTACACGCGCTGGGCCGAGCGCCACGGCTACCCGGTGGAGGTCTACGACACCTCCTACGCCGAGGAGGCCGGCATCAAGTCGACGACGTTCGCCGTCAAGGCGCCCTACGCCTACGGCACGCTCTCGGTCGAGTCCGGCACGCACCGTCTCGTGCGCATCTCCCCGTTCGACAACCAGGGCCGGCGCCAGACGTCGTTCGCGGCGATCGAGGTCGTGCCCGTGCTGGAGCAGACCGACGAGATCGACGTCCCCGACGAGGAGATCCGCGTCGACGTGTACCGCTCGTCGGGTCCGGGCGGCCAGAGCGTCAACACGACCGACTCGGCCGTGCGCCTGACGCACATCCCCACGGGCGTCGTGGTCAGCTGCCAGAACGAGAAGAGCCAGCTGCAGAACAAGGCCAGCGCCATGGTGATCCTCAAGGCCAAGCTGCTCGCCCTCAAGAAGGCCGAGGAGCGCGCCCACCTCGACTCGCTGCGCGGCGACGTGCAGGCCACGTGGGGCGACCAGATGCGCAACTACGTGCTCAACCCGTACCAGATGGTCAAGGACCTGCGCACCGAGCACGAGACGGGCCAGACCCAGGCCGTGCTCGACGGCGAGATCGACGACTTCATCGAGGCCGGCATCCGCTGGCGCCGCGGCCAGGAGGCCGAGGCCACCGCCTGACCGACCCTGACGGGTCGGCCAGGCCCACTCATCCGCTGCGGCGCGAGCGGTGCAGCAGGTACAGGAAGTACGGCGTGCCGATGGCGGCCGTGAGCAGGCTGGCCGACAGCTGGGTCGGCGCGATGACCGTGCGTCCCAGCAGGTCTGACAGGCTCAGCAGCACGGCACCGAGCAGGGCCGTCGTCGACAGAGAGCAGGTCGAGGCGCCGTGCGCCGGCGACGCACACCGGCAGCAGCACGGCGCAGGCGACGACGAGCGGCACGAGGTGCTCGTACGCCCGGCCGTAGGTGGAGCCCGACAGCCAGGTGAGGGCCTTGGAAGCGTTGAACGGGTCGGTCGCGACGATGAGCACGGTCACCAGGGCGATCGCTCCATACGCCACCCCCACGCCGAGCAGCACCAGCCGGTCGGTCGCGAACCCGCTGCGCGCAGCGAGTCCGAACACGAGCGTCGCCGCCACGACCGCACCGACGGCGCTGGCGCCGGAGATGGCCCAGTAGGTCGCCGCCGGCGCAGCGGTGACCACCAGCACGGCGCCCACGGAGGCGCCGCCGGAGACCCCGAGCAGCGTCGGGTCAGCGAGGGGGTTGCGGGTGACGCCCTGGATGATCGCGCCGGACACGGCGAGCGCGACCCCGGCGAGGGCAGCGGCCAGCACGCGCGGTGCGCGGGCGTCCATGACGCTCGACGTCACCGGGCCGCCGCGCCCGGCAAGCCAGTTGATCAGGTCGCCCACGAGGAACATCCGGTCGCCGACGAGCATCGAGGCCCCCGCGACCACCGCGAGGAGCACGGCGAGGATGCCGACGAGCAGCAGCGGGCG
>NZ_LUNF01000122.1:0-17368 GCF_001626145.1 Aeromicrobium sp. REDSEA-S32_B7 | reverse complement strand
AGCTCTCCCGACGCCTCGCGGCGCGCGGGGTCGAGGTCGAGGTGTTCACGCGGGCCACGTCGCGGCACCTGCCGCCGGCGGTCGAGGCGTCGCCCGGCGTCGTCGTGCGGCACGTGACCGCCGGGCCGTTCGAGGGGCTCACCAAGGACGACCTGCCGAGCCAGCTCTGCGGGTTCGTGCGCGACGTGCTGCGCGCCGAGGTCGAGCAGGGGCCCCACCACTTCGACCTCGTGCACAGCCACTACTGGCTCTCCGGGCAGGTCGGCACCGTCGCCGCCGAGCGGTGGTCCGTCCCGCTCGTGCACACCATGCACACGATGGCCAAGGTCAAGAACGCCCACCTCGCCGAGGGCGACCGCGCCGAGCCGATCGGTCGCGTCGTCGGGGAGGAGGAGATCGTGCGCATCGCCGACCGGCTCGTCGCGAACACCGAGGAGGAGCGTCGCGAGCTGCTCGACCTCTACGCCGCCGCCCCGTCGCGGGTCGACGTCGTGCACCCCGGCGTCGACCTCGAACGCTTCCGCCCCGGCAGTCGCGACGACGCGCGCCAGGCCCTCGACCTGCCCGCCGACGCTGCCGTGCTGCTCTTCGCCGGTCGCATCCAGCCGCTGAAGGCGCCCGACGTGGTGCTCAAGGCCGCGGCCGACCTCCTCGCCCGCGACCCCGCGCTGCGCGAGCGGCTCCAGGTGGTCGTGGTCGGTGGGGCGTCCGGCAGCGGCCTCGACCGGCCGACGTCGCTCGCCGACCTCGCCGCCGAGCTGGGCATCACCGACGTCGTGCGCCTCGAGCCGGCGGTGACGCAAGACGTGCTCGCCACCTGGTACGCCGCGGCCGACGTCGTGTGCGTGCCGTCGCACAACGAGTCGTTCGGGCTCGTCGCCATCGAGGCGCAGGCCTGCGGGACGCCCGTCGTCGCCGCCCGCGTCGGAGGGCTGTCGACCGCCGTCGCCGACGGTGTCAGCGGCGTCCTCGTCGACGGGCACGACCCGCACGACTACGCCGACGCGCTGCACCCGTTGCTGACCGACCGCGCGCTGCGCGACGAGCTCGGCGCCAAGGCCGTCGCCCACGCCTCGGGCTTCGGCTGGGACGCCACGGTCGACCGGGTGCTCGAGGTGTACGCGCGCGCCGTCGCGGCCCGCGCCGAAGGGAAGGACGGGTGAGCCCGCGTGAGTGACGACCTGACGAGTGACCAGCGGCACGCGCTCGAGGTGATCCTCGACGCCGTCGCCCAGGCCGGGCTCGACCACGTGCGCCACGGGCTCACCGTCGTCGAGGTCGACCTTCCGGGCGAGCGGAAGCTGAAGACCACCACCCGCCTCGAGGTCAACCGGCACTCCCTCGGCGTGCACGCGTTCGTCGCCCGCAACCCCGACGAGAACCACGAGGGCGTCTACCGCTGGCTGCTCGAGCGCAACCTCAAGCTCTACGGCGTCGCGTTCGCGATCGACTCCGCCGGCGACATCTACCTCGACGGCCGCCTCCCCCTCGTCTCCGTCACCCACGACGAGGTCGACCGGCTCCTCGGGTCGGTGCTCGCCGCCTCCGACGACTCCTTCAACACCATCCTCGAGCTCGGCTTCGCCTCCTCCATCCGCAAGGAGTGGGAGTGGCGCGAGTCGCGCGGGGAGTCGACGGCGAACCTCGCCGCGTTCGCGCACCTGCGGCCGAAGGGCTGACGTCCTGCTGGTGCGCCGCGTTGCTGGTGCGCTGCCGCAGGGGGCGTGTGCTTGCTGGTGCGCTGCCTCGGCTCGCGCTGGGTGCGGCCTCCGAAAAAGCCACCCGGGCGGTAGGTAGCGCGCGGAAAGCGGCCCTGTTTCCGCGCGTCACCTACCTCCCACCGGGCAGGTAGCGCGCCTCACCTACCTCCCACCGGGCAGGTAGCGCGCGTCACCTACCTCCCCCACGCCTGACCCCGCCACAGCCCGGGGACCCGGCCCAACCATCGCGCCGGCGGGTCGACGCCCCCGCATGCCGACAGCGCCCCGGTGTCAGGGGTGGGAGATCGCCTCGCGGACCTTCGTCGTCAGGGCGGTGAACTCCGGCAGGGCGCGCAGGTCGGCGGGGGCGACCTGGCGGGCGTGGGTGGAGAAGCGAGCGGGCTCGTCGAGCACGATCCGGCCCGGTCGGGGACTCATCACCAGCACGCGGGAGCCGAGGAAGACGGCCTCGTCGACACCGTGCGTGATGAACAGGATCGTCTTGCCCGTCTCGCGCCAGATGGTCAGCAGCTCCTCCTGCAGACGCTCGCGGGTGAGCGCGTCCAGGGCGCCGAACGGCTCGTCCATCAGCACGATCTCGGGGTCGTTCGTCAGCACCCGCGCGATCTGGGCGCGCTGCTGCATGCCACCGGACAGCTCGTACGGTCGCAGCCCCGCGACGTCGGCCAGCCCGACGAGCTCGAGGTAGCGCTCCGCCGTGCGGTACCGCTCCGCCTTCGCGACGCCGCGCACCTTCGGGCCCAGGGCCACGTTGTCGCGGACGTCGAGCCAGGGGTACAGCGTCGGCTGCTGGAACACGACGCCCCGCTCGCGACCCGGTCCGCGGACCGGCCTCCCACCGACCTCGACGGTGCCCCGCGTCGGCTCCACGAAGCCGGCCAGGATGCGGAGCAGCGTCGTCTTCCCGCACCCCGACGGTCCGGCCAGCGTGACGAGCTCGCCCGGCTCGATCGTCAGGTCGATGCCGTCGAGGGCGCGCACGACGCCGTCGCGGGCCCGGAACTCCTGCTCCAGGCCCGCGACGGTGACCGCGAGGTCGTGACGCTCACTCACCCGCGGCGGCCTTCGCCGGTCCGGGGTCGACGCCGTCGGCGTACGTCGACTCGGGCGCGACCTTGGCGATGCCGTCCTGCGTCAGCAGGAACTGCGCCGTCGAGAAGAGGTCCTGGCCGAGCTTCCCGCCAAGCCAGTCGGCGCCCGCCTGCTGCGTCGCGTCGAGGAACGTGAAGCCGGCGAACTGCTTCTCGGCGTCGGCGGCGCTGACGCCGATCTCCACGGCCGCGCTCTGGGCGGCCTTGGCCGGGTCGTCCTTGATCTGCTTGACCGCGTAGTCCTGCGCCTTCGCCCAGACGGCCAGCACCTTCGGGTTGTCCTTGACGAACGTGCGGTCGGCGATGGCGAGGTCGAACGTCGGCTTGCCGGCCTTGGCGGTGTCCTCGCTGGTCAGCACGACCTTGCCGCCGTCCTTCACGAGGGTGCTCAGCGTCGGGTCCCAGATCCAGGCGGCGTCGATGTCGCCGCGCGACCACGCCGGCGCGATCTGCTCCGGCTCGGTGTTGACGATCGTGTAGTCCGACGGGTCCTCGCCGGCGTCGGCGATGGCCTGCAGCAGCGAGAAGTGCGCGGTCGAGCCGAACGGGGTGGCGATCGTCTTGCCCTTGAGTCCCTTGATGTCGGTGGCCTCGCCGTCGCGCACGACCAGCGACTCTGCGGAACCGATGACGTCGTGGATCCAGATGACCGACACGGGCAGGTCGAGCGGCGCCGACAGCGCCTTCGTGCTGGGCGAGGAGCCCGCGAGCCCGATGTCGAGGCTCTTGCCGCCGAACGCCTGCACGACGTCGCCGCCGGACGCGAAGTTGCTCCACTCGATCGTGGCGTTGGGCAGGCAGTTCTCGAGGATCTTCTGGTCCTTGACGACGACGTCGCCGTTGGGGATCTTCTGGTAGCCGATGCGCACCGTCGTGTCGACGGACTCGTCGGCCTGGAACGGGCACGCGTCGGCCGAGGCCTGCTCGGTGTCGCCGCCGACGCCGCAGGCGCTGAGCCCGAGGGCGGCGGTGGCTGCGACGACGGCCGCGAGGGCACGCGCGCGGGTCAGGTGGGGGAGGGTCATGTCAGGCCTTTCCTCGCCAGGGGACGAGCTTCTTCTCGAGGGTGCGGATGATCAGGTCGAGGACGATCGCGGTCAGGCCGATGACGATGATGCAGGCCACCGAGAGCGCGAGCTTGTTCTGCGTCCCCGACAGGTACGCCAGGCCCCCGATGCCCGGCAGTCCGTTGACGAGCTCGGCGGCCACGACGGTGGTCCACGCGAACCCGACGGCGACCCGCAGGCCGCTGAGGATGTCGGGCAGCGTCGCGGGCAGGACGACCGTGGTGATCGTCTGGCGGCGCGACGCCCCGAGGGAGCGGACGGCGTTCAGCTGGTCCTCGCGGATCCCGCGCACCCCGTTGAGGGTGGCGAGCGCGATGGGAGGGAACGCCGCCAGGAAGAGGAGCGCGACCTTCGACGTGTCGCCGATGCCGAACCACGCCACGAGGAACCCGAGGTAGGCGAGCGGCGGCAGGGAGCGCAGGAAGTCGACGTAGGGGCCGACGACGCGCTCGAACCAGCCGACCGTGCCCATCGCGAGTCCGAGCGGCACGGCGACGATGATCGCCAGCGCGAGCCCACCGCCGATGCGCTGCAGGCTCACCACCAGGTGCTCCCACAGGTAGTAGCCCTCCTCGCCGCGCACGACCCGGTCGACGCCACCGCCGACCGCGTGGTTCGTGTTCGCGCGCAAGAACGCGTCCCACACCTCGAGCGGGCTGGGCGCGAGGTACGCGGGCTGGACGACGCCGGACGCGGACACCGCGCTCCAGGCCGCCAGCACCACGACGAGCGTCACGACGGGCGGGAGCCAGCGCGACGGGGCGGGGGGACGGATCACGAGGTGTGACCGTAGGGGAGCGGCGATGCTCGTGGAGCCGGTCCCAGCATGCGGATGGCGCGTGGTGAGACTCGCGGCACGCAAGGACGGGGGGCGGTCATGGCCATCGGGCCGCCCCCCGCCGCGCGGCAGTCAGACTTTCGAACGCCGGTAGCCGGCTCGCACGGCTGCCGGCTCGTTGGCGAAGCACTCCTCGGGCTGCGTCCTGTCGTAGAACCTCTGCCCTGGCACGTGATAGATGCCCGAGTCCGCGTTGCCCTTGATGGGCGCCCAGGAAGGGCAGTCCCATGTCGAGATCGGGCCGGTCTGCTCCGGCAGGGTGATCGGACTCGATGACCCTGTCCGGGACGTGAAGGTGGCGAACCCGGGTCGCGAGCCGCGGACGGTGGCGCTCAAGCGCTTGCCCTTCCAGGACGGCTTGACGGTGATCGACGACCCTGTCGCTCCAGCGACCGCCTTGCCGTCGAGAGCCCAGCGGTAGGTGAACCGGGTGCCCGACGTCCAGCGACCGGGAGCGACCCTCATGCGGTGCGTGGCGAGAGGTCGCCCGGACAGTGCGGCGCGGCCTACGCGCTGCACACGTTGGGTCGCCCGCGAGTTCTTCGCGATCGTCGCGAACCCAGACCGGCTCCCGGTCGCACGGACGCTGATCCGTTTCCCGAGCGCGTTGGACGGGACGGTCAGCGTCGAACGGGTGCCACCTGCGAGCGGCTTGCCATCGGCATACCACCGGTAGCGCACCCTGACTCCACGCGTCCACGTGCCTCGCACCGCCCGGAGCGTGCGACCGGCGGCGGGAGAGCCCTTGATACGTGGTGTCGCTGCCGCCGTCATGACCCGCAGGCTGTTGCGGGACGCTGACGTGACGACCGGATATCCCGCGAGTCGGCCAGTGACTTCGACCCTGATGCGTTTCGCGCCCTGGCCGCGGGTGAGGCGGAGGGTGCGGCCCGTCGCTCGGGGGATGGCCCGTCCCGATGCGAACCAGCGATAGGAGTGGCGTGTGCCGGTCACCCACCGGCCCGGGTCGGCCCTGAGCGTCGCGCCGACGAGAAGGGTGCCCGAGACGCTGGGGGTGGCCCGCGACTGCACCCGCAGGGTCTCTTCAGAAGCCTCCGTCACCGTGCCGTAGCCGGCGAGGGAGCCGGTGACGTGTGCAGACAAAGTGTGTCCCACCAGGTCGGGGGTGAGTGTCAAGCGACCGCCAGTTGCGACGGGCTCGGTCCCGTCGGCGAACCACTCGACCTCGTGCGTCGTCCCGGTGCTCCAGCCGGACAGCGAGACGGACAGTGTCCTCCCGACTGCCGGTGTGCCCGCGACTACGGGGACAGCGGTCCGGAGCACGCGGGGCGTTGCGGCGGAGCGGACGACTGCAGCGGGAATGTCCGTCGGCGGCGTCGAGATCTCCACCGAAAGCGCCTTTTCGACGTCGGGCGTGCTCACCGTGTAGGTGGGACCGCTGCCGGCAGCTGCCGGTGCATCATCGACGAACCATCGGAAAGTCGAACCGTCGGGCGGGGTACTGCCGTCAAGCTGTGCCGTCAGCACGGTCCCCAGCGTGAGGTCGCCGTCGTAGTGCACTGAGGCGGTAGGAGAGGCAGGTTCCGCGATGGCCGCTGCGGGCAAGGACGCGAGCCCGAGGGCCAGGATGAAGAGCAGGACGAGGGGGCGGAGGCGGGTTCTGGGGTCCACGGAAGGTCCTTGGTCGGAGGGTCGGCGACGCCACACTAGGGTGCGAACGAGCAAAACGTACGAAGAACGTCTCGATCGACGTCGATGTGCGGACGAGCGGCTGGGCGCCGCTCGTACTCGCGTACGTTGGTCGGGTGAAGGCGACCGTGTTCTGCGACGTGACCGATCCGTGGTCGTACGTGGGTGCGACCCGCTTCGAGCGTGCGGCCGGCATGTTCACGATCCTCGTCGGCGAGCCCGTCGAGGTCGCGTTCCGTGCCCGCCTGCTCGACCCCGACGCACCTAGCTCGGGGCGCCCGCTGCGTGAGGTGCAGGCCGAGCGGCTCGGCGGCGAGGACAAGGTCGACCTCGTCGACGCCCAGGTGACGGCGGCCGCGCGGATCAGTGGCATCGAGCTGAACCTCGTCGAGGCGGTGGAGGCGAACAGCCTCGACGCCTGGCGTCTGCTGACGTGGGCCGACGAGGCCGCGCCGGGCGCGCAGCGCGAGCTCATCCACCAGCTCTGGCGGGCCCATTTCCTCGAGGGCGCCGACGTCGCCGACCCGCTGGTGCTCGCCAGCCGAGCGGCGCTCGTCGGGCTCGACCTCGAGACGGCCGACGCCCTGCTCGCCAGCGAGGAGTACGCCGACGCCGTGCGCACGCAGGACGAGACCGCCCGGTCGTTGGGGATCACCCAGCTCCCCTACGTCGTGGTCGAGCACCGCTGGACCCTCGCCGGCCCGCAGTCGCAGGACGACTACGTCCAGGCGCTGCACCAGATCCACCAGGAGTGGCGCTCCGACTCGCC
This sequence comes from Aeromicrobium sp. REDSEA-S32_B7, assembly GCF_001626145.1. Taxonomy (NCBI): domain Bacteria; kingdom Bacillati; phylum Actinomycetota; class Actinomycetes; order Propionibacteriales; family Nocardioidaceae; genus Aeromicrobium; species Aeromicrobium sp. REDSEA-S32_B7. The sequence goes on along the minus strand of NZ_LUNF01000122.1, from coordinate 10,232 downwards.
GTCCTGACGGTTTACCACGGTCCCGTGGTAAACCGTGGGCGTGGCGGCGGGCGCGGCCTGAGCGACCACTAGGCTGGCGGCATGACCTACACGCTCGTCCTCCTGCGTCACGGCCACAGCGAGTGGAACGCGAAGAACCTGTTCACCGGCTGGGTCGACGTCGACCTCAACGAGCAGGGCGTCGAGGAGGCGGGTCGCGGGGCCAGGCTGCTCGCCGAGGCTGGGATCGCGCCCGACGTGTCGCACACGTCGCTGCTGCGCCGCGCGATCCGCACGTCGCAGATCGTGCTCGACGGCATCGACCGGCACTGGATCCCGGTGAAGCGGTCGTGGCGGCTGAACGAGCGGCACTACGGCGCACTGCAGGGCAAGGACAAGAAGGCCACGCTGGAGGAGTTCGGCGAGGAGCAGTTCATGACCTGGCGCCGCTCCTACAGCACGCCCCCGCCGGCCCTCGCGGACGACGCGGAGTTCTCGCAGGCCGGGGACCCGCGCTACGCGTCGCTACCCGACGAGCTGCTGCCGCGCACCGAGTGCCTGGCCGACGTGCTCGACCGGATGCTGCCCTACTGGTACGACAGCATCGTCCCCGACCTGCTCGACGGCCGCACGGTCCTGGTGACCGCCCACGGCAACTCCCTGCGCGCGCTCGTCAAGCACCTCGACGGCCTCGGTGAGGACGAGGTCGTCGGCCTCAACATCCCCACCGGCATCCCGCTCGTCTACGAGCTCGACGCCAACCTCAAGCCCGTCACGAAGGGCGGCCAGTACCTCGACCCCGACGCCGCCGCCGACGCCATCGCCGCGGTCGCGAACCAGGGTCGCTGACGCCCCCTCCCGCGTTGTGAGGACTTCGGGTCGGTCTGTCGGCGACAGATCGACCCGACGTCGTCACGACGCAGGGGAGTGCAGACGCAGCTCAGCGCTGGTCCGCTCCCTCCAGGTCGGCGAGCAGCGCGCCGATCGAGCCTCGCGCGCGCACCCAGAGTCGGTCGGTGAGGTAGGCGACGGGCGCGGTGACGAGGGCCAGCAGGACGGCGAACCACACGAGGAACGGAGTCGTCACGACCCCGACTGCGGCCACGGCGAGCAGCAGCACCCCGATCGTCACCCAGGCGCCGACGACGAAAGGCCGCCCCGTCCGCAGCAGCGTGGCGCGTCGCCGCACCACGGGCAGCCAGCGCTGACGGTCGAGCCCGGCCGGCGCCTGCCCCGTCCGCATCGCCCGTCGGAACAGCCGGGCCTGGTCCCGCGTCTCGGACATACGGGCAGGTTAGCGGCCGCCGGACGGACGGACGGCCTCAGGCGTCGAGCTTGTACCCCAGCCCGCGCACGGTCGTGAGGGTGATCGGGTTGCCCGGGTCGGGCTCGATCTTCGCGCGCAGCCGCTTCACGTGGACGTCGAGCGTCTTCGTGTCGCCCACGTAGTCGGCGCCCCACACACGGTCGATGAGCTGGCCGCGGGTCAGCACCCGGCCCGGGTTGCGCAGGAAGAACTCGAGCAGCTCGAACTCCTTCAGCGGCAGCTTGACCGTGTCGCCGTCGACCGACACCAGGTGGCGCTCGACGTCCATGCGCACGCGGCCGGCCTCGAGGACGCCGTCCTCGTCGACCTCCTCGACCGCGCCGCGGCGCAGCACCGCACGGATGCGGGCCACCAGCTCGCGCGGCGAGTACGGCTTCGTCACGTAGTCGTCGGCGCCGAGCTCGAGGCCCACCACCTTGTCGACCTCGGTGTCCTTCGCGCTGACCATGATGATCGGCACGCTCGACGTCTGGCGCAGCTGACGGCACACCTCGGTCCCCGGCAGCCCGGGCAGCATGAGGTCGAGCAGCACGATGTCGGCGCCGCCGCGCTCGAACTCGATCAAGGCGTCGGGCCCGGTCTCGGCGATCGCGACGTCGAAGCCCTCCTTGCGCAGGACGTACGACAGCGCCTCGCTGTAGCTGGTCTCGTCCTCGACGACCAACACTCGTGTCACAGGATCTCCTCATCGAGGTCGTGCTGGAAGCGGGGGAGCACCAGCGTGAAGGTGGAGCCAGCGCCGGGCTCGCTCCACACGTCGACGGTGCCGCCGTTGCTGGCGGCCACGTGCTTGACGATGGACAGGCCGAGCCCCGTGCCGCCCGTGGCGCGGGCGCGGGCGGGGTCGACCCGGTAGAAGCGCTCGAAGATCCGCTCGAGCTCGGGGCCGGCGATGCCGATGCCGTTGTCGGCCACGCTGATGCGCACGTCGTCGCCGGCGAGCGCGGCCGTGACGACGACGCGCGAGCCCTCCGGGCTGTACGTCACGGCGTTCTCGACCAGGTTGCTCACGGCCGCGTGCAGTTGGGCGCGGTCGCCGTGCACGAGCAGGTCGGGCTCGACCGTGCGCGAGATCTCGATGCGCTTGCGCTCGGACTCCGTGGCCGAGTGCTCGCAGGCCTCAGCGACGAGCTCGTCGACCTTGACCGTCGTGGCGTCGTCGCTGGCCACGTCGTTCTGCAGCCGGGACAGGTCGATGATCTGCTGCACGAGCCGGGTGAGGCGCTCGCTCTCGGTCTGCATGCGCGAGGCGAACCGCACGACCGACTCGGGGTCGTCCTTCGCCTCGGCGACGGCCTCCGCGAGCAGGTTCAGGGCGCCCACCGGCGTCTTCAGCTCGTGGCTGACGTTGGCGACGAAGTCGCGGCGGATGTTCTCGACGCGCTGCTGGTCGGTCCGGTCGAGGGCCAGCACGATCACCAGGCGCGACGTCAGCGGGGCGACGCGCACCGACACGTGTGCCGGGAGGCCGCGGCGGCGCTGCAGCGTCAGGTTCGACTCGCGCACCTGGCCGTCGCGACGCACCTGCTGCACCATCGCGCGGATCTCGTCGGGCTCGATCCGGCGGTCGCGCACGATCCCGAGGGCCACCGCCTGGGCCGAGGCCTCGAGGACGGTGTCGGAGGAGTCGAGCAGGACGGTGGTCGACGACAGCACCGAGAGCACCGCCTGAGCACCGGGCGGCACGAGCGGCGCGGGCTCCTCGGGCACCGCGTTCTGGCGCCGTTCACTGAACAGCCAGACGAACGTCACCGTGGCGCCGACGGCCGCGCCGACGGCGCCGGCGATCAGGTAGGCCGCGTCGATGTCCACACCGCGATGCTAGGCCCACCGTTCACCCAGGTCCGAGCGCGAACCCCCTCTGACGTGCGGCTTTCCGCGGCTGTTCACGGTTCGTTCACCGGGGGTCGCTCATCGTTCACCGGTTTCTTCTAGGGTCTGGGGCATGCGTGATGCGTACTACGAGCAGCTCGACACCATCGTCGACGACCTGGTCCAGCTGACCGGGACCGTCCGCAAGGCCGTCGCTGCCTCCACCGCCGCCCTCCTCAACGCCGACGCCCCGCTCGCCGAGCAGGTGATCGACGGCGACAAGCAGATCGACGAGACGACGGAGGAGATCGAGGAGCGCGCCCTGCTGCTGCTCGCCACCCAGCAGCCGGTCGCCACCGACCTGCGCCAGCTGGTCGCGACGCTGCGCATGCTCACCGACCTGCAGCGCATGGGCGACCTCTCCGTGCACGTGGCCAAGGTCGCCCGGCTGCGCATGCCCGACGTCGCCGTCCCGGTCTCCATCCAGCCGACGATCATGGCCATGGCGTCCGTCGCCGACCAGATGATCCACGCGGCGTCGCGGATCGTCGCCAACCGCGACGTCGACGCGGCCAGCCGCCTCGAGGACACTGACGACGAGATGGACCGGCTGCGCAAGGACCTCTTCCGCGCGCTGCTCGGCGGCACCTGGGAGCACGGCATCGAGCCGGCGATCGACCTGGCGCTCCTCGGTCGCTACTACGAGCGCATCGGCGACCACGCGGTCTCCATGGCGCGTCGCGTCGTCTACCTGGTGACCGGCGAGATCGCTCCCGGCGCCTGAGCCACGCCTCGTCGCACGACGAAGGGCCGTCCACGATCCGTGAGGATCGGGACGGCCCTTCGTGCGTCCGTGTCGGACCTGGCGACGTCGCCGCCAGGTCCGCCGGGGTCAGCTGCCGGCGGTGGGGCTGGGGCTCGCGCTCGGCGTCGGGGTGGCCGACGACTCCGGGCTCACCGGCTTCTCGGCGACGTCGGAGTAGGTCGACGTGCGGGCGACGATCGGCGCCTCGATCTCGACCTCGTCGCCACCGGAGAAGGTGAGCGTGAGGCGGGCGTAGCGGCCCAGCTCGACCGACGAGCCGTCGATGTCGGCGACCTCGCCCTGGCGACCCAGCGTGTACAGCTGGCGGGGCTGCAGCTCGACGGGCAGGGCCGGCTCGGCCGTGAGCGTTGTACAGGCGCACGTCGCCCGTGCGCACGTTCGCGCCGATGCCGGGCTGGTACTGCTGGTTCGTCTGGGTGCTTCCACCGGTGCCGCAGGCGGTGAGCCCGAGGGCGGCGGTGAGCATCAGGGTGGCGGCCGTGAGACGGCGCGTGCGAACGGTGGACACCGGGCACCTGCTTCTACGTCGAGGAGGGTCGTCGTGCGGAGCATATCGGAGGGCATCGCGGCGGCGGGGTGCGGGCCGGGCCCCTAGGCGGGGGCGGAACCTACCGTCCGACCCCGAGGAACGGCTGAAAAGGCCGTCCGTGGCGCGTGTTAAACTGGTCACCTACGAAAGGTGCCGCGTTTATGACTTTCACTGTCGGCGAGACGGTTGTGTACCCGAACCACGGGGCCGCAGTCATCGAAGACATCGAGAAGCGGACGATCAAGGGGGAAGAGCGCGACTACCTGGTCCTGCGCATCGTCGCCCAGAACGACCTGGTCGTCCGTGTGCCCGCCTGCAACGTCGACCTGGTCGGCGTCCGTGACGTCGTCGACGCCGACGGCCTCGAGCGTGTGTTCAGCGTCCTGCGCGCCGAGCACGTCGAGGAGCCGACCAACTGGTCGCGTCGCTACAAGGCGAACCTCGAGAAGCTGCACTCCGGTGACGTGCTCAAGGTGGCCGAGGTCGTGCGCGACCTCTGGCGCCGCGACCACGAGCGTGGCCTGTCCGCCGGCGAGAAGCGGATGCTGGCCAAGGCGCGCCAGATCCTGGTCTCCGAGCTCGCCCTCGCGGAGAAGACCAACGAGGACAAGGCCGAGTTGCGGCTCGACGAGGTCCTCGCCTCCTGACCCGAGCCGGTCCGACGGCCCCCGCCCCCTCCGGGCGGGGGCCCTCGTCGTTCCTGGGGGCCTGTCGTTCCCGGGGGCTCGCCTGACGGGACAGCAGGTCAGCGTCGTGCGACGAGCGCGGTGGCCACCGCCGCCACGCCCTCGCCGCGGCCGGTCAGGCCGAGACCGTCCGTGGTCGTCGCGGAGATGCTCACGGGGGCGCCGACGACGGACGTCAGCAGCTCCTGTGCCTCGTCGCGACGGGGGCCGAGGCGTGGCGCGTTGCCGATCACCTGCACCGCCACGTTGAGCACGGCGAAGCCCGCCTCGTCGAGCAGGCGCACCGTCTCGGTCAGGAACGTCGTGCCGGAGGCGCCGGCGAGTCGTGGGTCGGCGGTGCCGAAGCGTGACCCGATGTCGCCGAGGCCGGCTGCGGAGAGCAGAGCGTCGACCATCGCGTGGCACGCGGCGTCGCCGTCGGAGTGACCCTCCAGGCCCGCGTCCTCGCCCGGCCACTCCAGACCGGCGAGCCACATCGGCCGTCCGCGCACGAGGCGGTGGACGTCGGTGCCGATGCCGGTGCGCAGGTCGGGCCAGGTCATGGCTGCATCCTGCCCGACTACCAGCGCGGGCTGTCCTTCGGCAGGGCCTTGCTGCCCGGCCGGATGACGTAGACGATGCCGCCGCTGCCGCCGAGCCACGCGCGCTCGAACTGCGCGCGGTCGTAGGTACGACGCACGGCGGCGTTCGTGGCGCCGGCAGGGTCGTTGGCGATGACGCGACCGTCGCGCGTGAAGCCGCTGATGACCATCAGGTGTCCCGGCGTCGAGGAGATCGGGGCGCCGCTCAGCTCTCCGCGGCCGAAGGCGACCGAGGCGACGAGCGGGATGCCCGCCTTGATGAACTGCTCGGCCTCGCGCAGGTCGTACAGGCGCGTCACGAACGTGTCGAGCCCGTAGGTGCTCGCGTACGCGGCGCTCATGGGCCAGTTGCCGGTGCCCTGGTAGCGGTAGTCGTAGGAGTAGCGCGCGGCGTGGTCGACCTGGCGGTCGGCGCCCCTCGCCCAGCTCAGCTCGCGCGACGTCGGCCCGGAGCCGAAGTAGCGCAGGATCATCGACACCGACGTCGGCGAGCACCAGGCCTCGCCCCCGCCTCCCCACTCGGGGTGGTGCCCGCGGTGCGTCATCTGCGAGTAGGTCGGCACCGACAACGTGGTCGTGCGCGTCATCGTCGTGCGGCTCGTGGCGATGCGTCGGGTCGTGTACGACGACGCGGCGCCGCCGACGGACTCCACGCGGGGCGTCGCACGCGACGTCGGGCGGCGCAGCAGCTCGACCTGCACCTGCCACTGGCTGAACGTGCTCGAGCCGTTGGCGCGCACCGTGTCGGTGTCGAGCCGGGCGAGGTCGTCGGTCTGCGACGGGCCCGACGTGCGGTAGACGCCGCTCTCGCCCTTGGCCCAGATGGCGACGGTGTCCCAGCTGCCGACCTTCGACCCCTGGCGCACGCGGGCCTTGACCCGTAGCCACGTGTCGTCGGGCGTGCGAGCGCTCCACGACGGCACCAGGGCGCGCGCGGAGTAGCCCGTCGACGACCACGGCGACGTCCAGGTGCCGTACGCCCATGTGGCGGTGCGGCCCTTGTACGGGTCGCGGTAGGTCTGGCGGCGCTTCGGCGAGTCGAGCACGAGCGCGGAGCCGGAGACCCGGACGCCGTCGAACGAGCCCTTCTGGAGCTGGGCCGCGCTGACCCAGCGGACGGTGCTCGCCGACTGCGACGCGGCCTGCGCGGGCGCGGTCGGGACGAGCAGCGACGCGAGCAGGACGGCGGCGACGGCAGGAACGGTGCGGCGCGGTGCATGCCGACGGGGAAGAGGCATTCTTCGAGGGTAGGTGACGTCAGGGGCTCGTGGGGCGGTTGGGACGAATCGGTCTGGTCGGGGCCGGGGTCGCGGACCGTTAGGATTCCGGGGTGAGCCTGCGCCTGTACGACACCGCCACCCGGCAGCAGCGCGACCTCGACCCGGTCGTGCCCGGCAAGGTCGGCATCTACCACTGCGGGCTCACCGTGCAGGGACCGCCGCACGTCGGGCACATCCGCAAGGAGGTCGTCTTCGACGTCCTGCGACGCTGGCTCGAGCGCGCCGGCTACGAGGTCACCATCGTCGCGAACGTCACCGACATCGACGACAAGATCCTCGCCAAGGGTCGCGAGCAGGGTCGGCCCTGGTTCGCGGTGGCCTACGAGAACGAGCGCGCCCTGCATGCCGCGTACGAGGTGCTCGGCTGCCGGCCGCCCACGTACGAGCCGCGTGCGACGGGCGTCGTGCCCGAGATGATCGAGCTCATGGAGACGCTGATCGAGCGCGGTCACGCCTACCCGGCGGAGAACGGCTCGGGCGACGTCTACTTCGACGTCCGGTCCTGGCCCGCGTACGGCGAGCTCAGCAACCAGCACGTCGACGACATGCAGGCCGCGCCCGACGCGCCGGCCGACGGCAAGCGCGACCCGCGCGACTTCGCCCTGTGGAAGGGCCACAAGGAAGGCGACCCGGAGTCGGCGTCGTGGCCGACGCCGTGGGGCCGGGGTCGCCCCGGGTGGCACCTCGAGTGCTCGGCGATGGCCGCGAAGTACCTCGGCACCGAGTTCGACATCCACGGTGGCGGCCTCGACCTGCGCTTCCCGCACCACGAGAACGAGATCGCCCAGTCGCGCGCTGCCGGCCAGCCGTTCGCGCGGCTCTGGATGCACAACGCGATGCTCAACCTGAGCGGCGCGAAGATGTCGAAGAGCGTCGGCAACACGCTGATGGTCAGCGAGGTCGTCAAGCGGGTGCCGGCCATCGCGCTGCGGTACTACCTCGTGGCCGCGCACTACCGCTCGATCATCGAGTTCACGGAGGAGTCGCTGCAGGAGGCCGCGGTCGCGTTCGAGCGCATCGAGGGCTTCGTGCGGCGCGCTCACGAGGTCGTCGGTAGCGACGGTCTGGGCGAGATTCCGGACGACTTCGCGGTGGCGATGGACGATGATCTCGGCGTACCCGCAGCCCTTGCTGCGCTGCAGAAGTACGTGAGCATCGGTAACGCGAATCTCAATGAGTTTCTGCACCTCAGTGGAGATGACGAGTTCGCCCGACGTGCTGCAAATAATCGCAAGGCGGTTCAAGGAACGCTTGGCTCAGTTCGCGCCATGCTCGACGTGCTTGGGCTCGACCCGCTCTCCGACCACTGGGCGGCGACGACGACGTCGGCCGCCGACGACGCGCTCGCGCCGCTCGTGGAGGCCCTGCTCGCGCAGCGCCAGGAGGCGCGCGCCGCGAAGGACTTCGCCACCGCGGACCGCGTCCGCGACCAGCTGGCCGCGGCCGGCATCGACATCGAGGACACGGCGCAAGGTCCGCGCTGGTCCGTGAAGGGAACCTGACCGATGGCAGGCAACAGCCAGCGCCGAGGCGCGATCAAGAAGACCGGCAAGGGCAACCCCACGGCCGGGTCCGGCGGACGTCGCCGCAAGGGTCTGGAGGGCAAGGGTCCGACGCCGCGCGCGGAGGAGCGCCCCAACCACAAGGCGTACAAGATGGCGCGCGCCGCCGACAAGCGCGAGGCCGCGCGGCCGAAGCGCAAGGGCGGCGACGGCGGACCCGAGTGGGTGGCCGGACGCAACAGCGTCGTCGAGCTGCTGCGCGCGAACGTGCCCGTCGCCGGCCTGTACATCGCTGAGGGCGCGGAGCGCGACGAGCGCATCCGTGAGATCTTCCGGCTCTCCGCGGAGCAGCACGTGTCGCTGCTCGAGATCGGGCGGGTCGAGATGGACAAGCTCACCGGTGGCGCCGTGCACCAGGGCGTCGCAGCCAAGCTCGACGCCTACGACTACGCCCACCCCGACGACCTGCTCGCGCGCGCAGAGGAGGAGGGTGTGCCGCCGCTCGTCGTCATGCTCGACGGCGTGACCGACCCGCGGAACCTCGGCGCGGTCGTGCGCTCGGCGTCGGGCTTCGGCGCGCACGGCGTGGTGATCCCCGAGCGTCGGTCGGCGCAGATGACCGCGTCGGCCTGGAAGACGTCGGCGGGTGCCGCCGCGCGGGTCCCGGTCGCGCGGACCACGAACCTGACGCGTCAGCTGAAGGCGTACCAGGAGGCGGGCCTCATGGTCGTCGGCCTGGCCGCCGACGGCGACGTCTCCCTTCCCGACCTCGACCTCGCCGACGGACCGCTCGTCGTCGTCATCGGCAGCGAGGGCAAGGGCATCTCCCGCCTCGTCGGCGAGACCTGCGACCAGATCGTCTCCATCCCCATGGCCTCCAGCCTGGAGTCGCTCAACGCCGGCGTCGCCGCGGGCATCGCGCTGTACCAGATCGCGCAGCGTCGGGTCTGAGTCGTACGCGGCTGCGGCCCTCGCGGGCCTGCGGCTGCGCTGCCGCGGCCTCTCGTGGGGGCGGCCTCCGAGAGGCCTCCGCATCGTCAGTGCTGAGGAATTGGACGGTTCCGGGGCGATTTGTGCGGCTGAGTCACCCGGAAGTGACCGAAACTGCGGATGCGGTCCGGGGGGCTCGGGTGGGGCGCTGGTGCTGTTGCGGCTGGGCCTGGACGCTTGCTGGGTCTCGATACAGCGGGACGCCTGCGGCGTGCACCACTCGACCCGCCTGAACCGTTCCCTCGCTGCGCTCGGTCAGGTTCAGGCGTCGTACCCCTGGGGGTTCTGCGACTGCCAGGTCCACGTGTCGCGACACATGTCGTCGACGGTGCGCGAGGTGCGCCAGCCGAGCTCCTGCTCAGCCTTCGTAGGGTCGGCCCAGAACGCCGGGAGGTCGCCCGGGCGACGGTCGACGACCTCGTACGGGATCTCGCGACCGCTGGCGCGCTCGAACGCGTGGATCATCTCCAGCACCGACGTGCCCTGACCGCTGCCGAGGTTCCACACGCGCACGCCGGCGTCGCCGCCGACGATCGCGTCGAGCGCGACCACGTGCCCCTCCGCGACGTCCTGCACGTGGATGTAGTCGCGCTCCGCGGTGCCGTCGGCCGTCGGGTAGTCGCCGCCGAAGACCGACAGCCGATCGCGACGGCCCACCGCGACCTGCGCGATGAACGGCACGAGGTTGTTCGGGATGCCCTGCGGGTCCTCGCCGATCCG
>NZ_LUNF01000121.1:0-17125 GCF_001626145.1 Aeromicrobium sp. REDSEA-S32_B7 | reverse complement strand
GAGCTGGTCAGCCCCATGGCCTCGCCCTCGCGTCGCGTGGTGCTCGCCGGCCTCGTGGGCCGCGGCACCCGGACGCTCAGCGTGCTCAACCCGGGGGAGACGACGGCACGCGCTCGCGTGGAGGTGCTGGGGCCCGACGGGACGTTCGCGCCGGAGGGTCTCGACGAGGTCCGGGTGCGGCCCGGCAGCGTCACGCGGGTGAGCCTGCCGGGCAGCGTCGGCGACGGCCCTGCGGCGCTGCGCGTCGTCTCCGACGAGCCGGTCGTGGCGTCGGCGTCGGTCGCGTCCGACGGCGACCTCTCGGTGCTCGAGGACGTCGGCGACTGGACGGGCGGGGCGCTCGTCCCGGTCGGCGGCGCGGTCGGCGAGCCCGACCTCCTCCTCACGGCGCCCGGCGACGCCGGCCGCACCGTCGTGGTGGAGGGCCGTGGCCCCGACCTCGCCCGCCGTGACCGCGCCGAGGTGTCCGTGCCGGCGGGCTCGACCGTGCGGGTCGACCTCGGCCGCGTGCTCGACCTCGACGGCGTGTCCTCGGTGCTGGTCCGCTCCGACGGCGGTGTCGTCGGCACGGCGCAGTACACGGCCGGGGGACGCCAGGCGAGCCTCGCGCTGCAGGCCGCGCCGGTCGACGTGCTCACGCCCCGCGTGCGGCCCGCTCCCTGACAGGGCGAACGGCTAGCGCGGGTCGAGGTCGTCGGGGGAGACCTGCCAGACCTCGGCGAGCCGGTGGAGCACGACGTCCCACACCTGCTCCTCGAGGTCGACCCGCCCGCCGGACCGCTCGGTCAGCGGCCGTCGGTAGAGCACCACGAGCGTCACGTCGCCGCGACGCGCGACGCTGCTGAGCGGCACGTCCTCGGACCACTCCGGCGGCAGCAGCGGCACGTCCTCGACGACGACCTCGACCTGGTCGGGCTCGGCGTCGAAGTGCTTCGCCAGCGGAGCGAGCACGCCCGCGACGAGGTGGTCGAACGCCTCGCGCGGCGTCCGGTGCGCCGGCACGCTGCGCGGCGACAAGGGCCCGGGCAGCGCCAGCGGACCGCGTGCGTCGCGCCGGCGGGTCCGCATCCGTCCGGGCCGGGGCCCGCTCACGGTCCCGTCGAGGTGCTGCAGACGTCGGGTCACGCGGTGAGCCTAACCGCACCGCACCCCTCGGCGGGCTACGCTCGGCCCGTGGGTGCTGTTCGACGCTGCACGCGGTCCGCGTGCTCCCAGCCGGCCGTGGCGACGCTGACGTACGTCTACGCCGACCAGACGGCCGTGCTCGGCCCGCTGGCGACCGCGGCCGAGCCGCACACCTACGACCTCTGCGAGGAGCACAGCCGTCGGCTGTCCGCGCCGAACGGCTGGAGCGTGCTGCGGCTCGCGCCCGACCCGTCGACGGTGCGCCCGAGCCACGACGACCTCCTCGCCCTCGCCGACGCGGTGCGCGAGGTCGGACGTCGTCGTCCTCGCCCCGCAGCAGGACCTCCCGGACTCACGCTCGTCCCACCACCGAAGGAAGACTGAATGCACGCACGGCTGCGCCCTGTCGTCAAGGCCTACGACGTCCGCGGTCGGGTGCCCGACCAGCTCGACCCGGCGATCGCGCGGGCGCTCGGGGAGGCGTTCGCCGACGAGGTCGGCATCTCCGAGGGCCGTGGTCGGGCCGTCGTCGGCCGCGACGTGCGCGCGTCGTCGCCGGAGGTCGCAGGAGCCGTCGCCGACGGCATCCGCGCGCGCGGGGGCGACGTCGTCGAGATCGGCCTCGCCTCCACCGACATGCTCTACTGCGCCTCCGGCGTGCTCGACGTGCCCGGCGTGATGGTCACGGCCAGCCACAACCCGGCCGCCGACAACGGGCTCAAGCTCTGCCGAGCCGGCGCGCGCCCGATCGGGCTGTCGTCCGGCCTGGCCGCCATGGCCGAGGCGGCCAGCCCGCTGCTCGACCGCGACCCCGCCGACGTGCCGGAGCCCACCGGCACCCTGGAGTCCCTGGAGTTCCTGCAGACCTACGCCGACACGCTGCTCGGCCTCGCGCCCGTCGAGGGACGTCGCCTGAAGGTCGTCGTCGACGCCGGCAACGGCATGGCCGGCCACACCGTGCCCGCCGTGCTCGGCCGCCTCGACCTCGAGGTGATCGGGCTCTACCTCGAGCTCGACGGCACCTTCCCGAACCACGAGGCCAACCCGCTCGACCACAGCACGCTGGTGGACCTGCAGGCCGCCGTGCGCGAGCACGGTGCCGACCTCGGGCTCGCCTTCGACGGCGACGCCGACCGCTGCTTCGTCGTCGACGAGCACGGCGACGTGGTGGCGCCGTCGACGATCACGGCGCTTGTGGCCGCCCGGCACCTGCTCCAGGAGCCCGGCGCGACGATCCTGCACAACGTCATCTGCTCGCGCGCCGTCCCCGAGATCGTCAGCGAGCGCGGCGGCGTGCCGGTGCGGACCCCCGTCGGGCACTCGCTCATCAAGGCCGAGATGGCCCGGACCGGCGCGGTCTTCGGCGGCGAGCACTCCGGACACTTCTACTTCCGCGAGTTCTACCTCGCCGACTCCGGCATGCTCGCCGCGCTGCACGTGCTCGCCGCGCTCGCGGAGACCGAGACCACCGTCAGCGCCCTCATGGAGGAGTACTCGCGCTACAGCGCCTCCGGCGAGATCAACAGCCGCGTCGACGACACCGACGCCGTCCTCGAACGGCTCTCGCGCCAGTACGCCGACCACCACCAGGACCGGCTCGACGGCCTGACCGTCACCACCGACGACTGGTGGTTCAACGTGCGGGCCTCCAACACCGAGCCCCTCCTGCGGCTGAACGTCGAGGGCGCCGACGACGCCACCATGGAGCGCGTGCGCGACGAGGTGCTCGCGGTCGTGCGAGCCTGACCGGCCGTAGACTGCGCAGCATGTTCCTCGACCCCGCGCTCCTGGAGATCCTCGTCTGCCCGCAGTGCCGGTCGTCGCTGTTCGTCGACCAGGACGCGTCCGAGCTCGTGTGCCAGGCCTGCCGGCTCGCCTACCCGGTGCGCGACGGCATCCCGGTGATGCTCGTCGAGGAGGCGCGCGCGTTGGCGTGACTCGGTCCCCGACCCCTCGTCGGGCCGGGTAGCATGGGGGCCATGGATTTCAACGTCGCTGACCTGTCGCTCGCCGAGTTCGGGCGCAAGGAGATCGAGCTCGCCGAGCACGAGATGCCCGGCCTCATGGCCATGCGCGAGCGTTTCGGCGCCGACCAGCCCCTGAAGGGCGCCCGCATCGCCGGTTCGCTGCACATGACGGTGCAGACGGCCGTGCTGATCGAGACGCTCGCGGCGCTCGGTGCCGACATCCGCTGGGCGACCTGCAACATCTTCTCCACCCAGGACCACGCCGCCGCGGCCGTCGTCGTCGGCCCGCACGGCACCCCCGAGGACCCGCAGGGCGTCCCGGTGTTCGCCTGGAAGGGCGAGACGCTCGCCGAGTACTGGGACGAGGCCGAGAAGGTCTTCGATTTTGCCGAGGGCGGCCCGAACATGCTCCTCGACGACGGTGGCGACATCACCATGCTGCTGCACCTGGGCGTCGAGTACGAGAAGGTCGGCGCCGTGCCGCCGCTGGACTCCACGGACAACGAGGAGTTCAAGGAGGTGCTGCGCGTGCTGGCCCGCTCGCTCGAGGCCGACCCGCAGCGCTGGACGAAGCGTGCCCCGATGATCAAGGGCGTCTCGGAGGAGACCACCACCGGCGTGCTGCGTCTGTACGAGCGCTTCAAGGAGAACACGCTGCTGTTCCCCGCGATCAACGTCAACGACTCCGTCACCAAGAGCAAGTTCGACAACAAGTACGGCTGCCGCCACTCCCTCGTCGACGGCCTGAACCGCGCCACCGACGTCATGATCGGCGGCAAGGTCGCCGTGGTCTGCGGCTACGGCGACGTCGGCAAGGGCTCGGCGGAGTCGCTGCGCGGCCAGGGTGCCCGTGTCATCATCACCGAGATCGACCCGATCTGCGCCCTGCAGGCCGCCATGGACGGCTACGAGGTCAAGCGCCTCGAGAGCGTCGTCGACTACGCCGACATCTTCATCACCACGACCGGCAACTTCGACATCATCCGCGTCGAGCACTTCGAGGCGATGAAGAACCAGGCGATCGTCGCCAACATCGGCCACTTCGACAACGAGATCAACATGGCCGGCCTGGCCAAGATCCCCGGCATCGTCAAGGACGAGATCAAGCCCCAGGTCCACCAGTGGATCTTCCCGGGCGAGGACGGCCAGCCGGGCAAGAAGATCATCGTGCTCTCCGAGGGCCGCCTCATGAACCTCGGCAACGCGACCGGTCACCCGTCGTTCGTCATGAGCAACTCCTTCACCAACCAGGTGCTGGCGCAGGTCGAGCTGTTCACGAAGGCCGACCAGTACGAGCTCGGCGTCCACGTGCTGCCGAAGCACCTCGACGAGGAGGTCGCCCGCCTGCACCTCGACGCCCTCGGCGTCGAGCTGACCGAGCTCAGCAAGGAGCAGGCCGCCTACCTCGGCGTCGACGTCGCCGGTCCGTACAAGTCGGACCACTACCGCTACTGAGCACGACCGGGCGGAGCACGATGGTCCGGCACCAGGTGAGGGGCGGGTCGCGATGAGCTACCGACGCAGCAAGCGCGACCGTGTCCTCGTCGTCGACGACGACGCCTCGCTCGCCGAGATGCTGACCATCGTGCTCCAGGCCGAGGGGCTCACCACCTCGGTCTGCCGCACGGGCGATGAGGTCATGGACGTGTTCACGTCCTTCAAGCCCGACGTCGTGCTGCTCGACCTCATGCTCCCCGGGCAGGACGGCATGAAGGTCTGCCGTCGCATCCGCGCGACGTCGGGGGTGCCGATCATCATGCTCACCGCGAAGTCGGACACCCTCGACGTGGTGCGCGGCCTGGAGGCCGGGGCCGACGACTACATCACGAAGCCCTTCAAGAACACCGAGCTCGTGGCGCGGGTGCGGGCCCGGTTGCGGCGCAACGACGCCGTCGGCGAGCCGCTCGTCTTCGGCGACATCGAGCTCGACCCCGGGGCGCACACGGTCAGCCGCGCGGGGCGGGCGCTCGACCTGACGCCGCTGGAGTTCGACCTGCTCGCCTGCCTGCTGTCCAACCCCGACCAGGTGTTCACGCGCGAGGTGCTGCTGCAGCGGGTCTGGGGCTACCACCACCCCGGCGACACCAAGCTCGTGAACGTGCACATGACCCGTCTGCGCTCCAAGATCGAGGACGACGCCGAGTCGCCGCAGGTGATCCGGACGGTGCGCGGCGTCGGCTACCAGGCCATCGCGCCCACGCCACTCGTCGACGAACCGGCCCCATGACGGGCCGGCCGGCGTGATCCGGCGGGTCACCGGGCTGTGGCGTCGTTCACTGCAGGCCCGGGTGGTCACGAGCACCGTGCTGCTCGTGGCCATCGTCGTCGGGCTCGTCGGCTGGGTCGAGACCCAGCCGCAGGCCCAGGCCGCCACCCTGACCCAGCTCGTCGACGCGGTCACCGAGACCGACAGCGGCAGCCGGTCCTACGAGCTGGTGCTCGAGGGACCGCTCCGCTCGGGCAGCGGCGCGCCGCCGGTCCGCGCGTCCGGGCGGCTCGCGCCCGGCTCGCTGCCGCCGGACCTGCGCAGCCAGGTGATCGAGCGACCGGGGGTCTTCTGGCGCTACTCCGAGCTCTCGCTCATCGGGTCGGGCTCGCGTCCCGCCGTGGTCGTCGGCAGCCGGCTGCGGGCGCCCGGCACCGGCGACACCTACGCGCTCTTCTACCTCTTCCCGCTCACCGAGCAGCAGCAGACCCTCAGCCTGGTGCGCAACGCCCTCCTGGTCGGCGGGCTGGCGATGGTGGTCATGGTCGGCGGCGTGGCGTTCATCGTGTCGCGCCAGGTGCTGACGCCCGTGCGGCTGGCCCGCCGCATCGCCGAGCGCTACGCCGCCGGCAGCCTCGAGCAGCGCATGCACGTGAGCGGCGAGGACGACATCGCGCGGCTCTCCACGTCGTTCAACCAGATGGCGGCGAGCCTGCAGAGCCAGATCCGGCGCCTGGAGGACCTCTCGCGGCTGCAGCAGCGGTTCGTGTCCGACGTGTCCCACGAGCTCCGGACCCCGCTCACGACGGTGCAGATGGCCAGCGAGCTGCTCTTCGACGCGCGCGACCGGTTCGACCCGCAGAGCGCGCGCTCGGCCGAGCTGCTCAAGCGTGAGCTCGACCGCTTCGAGGAGCTGCTCACCCAGCTGCTCGACCTGAGCCGCTTCGACGCGGGAGCCGCGCGGCTCGACCTCGCCGACGTCGACCTGGCGCGCGTGGCGCGGGCGGCGGCGGCCGACCCGCTGCTGGAGCGCGCCGGCATCATCGGCCGCACGGTCGGGGCCGACCGTCCGGCGGTCGTGCAGGCCGACATCCGCCGCATCGACCGGGTGGTGCGCAACCTCCTCGCGAACGCGGTGAAGTACAGCGGCTCCGACGTGGTGGAGATCGAGGTGGCCCAGGACGGCTTCGCCGTGTCCATCGCGGTGCGCGACTTCGGCGTCGGTCTGCGCGGCGACGAGAACCTGCGGGTCTTCGACCGGTTCTGGCGCGCCGACCCGGCCCGCACCCAGGGTGGCACCGGGCTCGGGCTGGCGATCGCGCGCGAGGACGCGGTGCTGCACGGAGGCACGCTGCAGGCGTGGGGGCGCCCCGGGGAGGGCAGCGAGTTCGTGCTGACGCTCCCGCGCGTCGTCGACCCCGCCCGCCGCAGCACGGCGCCCGCCCCGGTCGTCCAGCGGGTGTTCGCGTGACACGCGCCGTCCGCACCACCGTCGTCGTGGCGCTGCTCGCGGTCGTGTCCGCGTGCTCGGCGATCCCCACCGGCGGCCCCGTGCGGCAGGTGCGCGAGAACGAGGGCTTCGAGCAGAGCACGGCGCTCTACGCGCCCGCGCCGCCGAGCCCGGGGGCCACGCCGCAGCAGGTCGTGGCGGGCTACCTCGACGCCATGCTGGCGTTCCCGCCCTCCACCGGTGTCGCCGAGCGGTACCTGACGGAGGACGCGGCGCGGCGCTGGAACCCCGCTGCCGGCACGCAGGTGTACCGCGACCCCTCGGTCGCGGAGCTGCGGACGGGCAGCACGTCGGCGCGGGTCCGGCTCACGACGCAGCGCGAGCTGCGGCTGAACCCGTCGGGGCGGGTCGCCGACGGGGCCGGCCCGGCGAGCTGGGACCTCGCCCTGCAGCGGGTCGACGGCGAGTGGCGGATCTCCGAGCCGCCGCCCGGCCTGCTGGTGACCGAGAAGTTCTACACCGACTACTACCGGGCCTTCCAGGTGTACTTCTTCGACCCGACGGGCTCGCGGCTCGTGGCGTCGGCCGTCCACCTCCCGGCGGGGGAGCAGCTGGCCACCGCCCTCGTCGCCTCCCTCGCCCGCGGACCCTCCGACCCCGGGGCGCAGCAGCGCACCTACCTGCCCGGGCTGGGCGACCTGCGCCCTGCGGTGCCGGTCGACCGCGACGGCGTGGCCGAGGTCGACCTCGGTGCCTCCGCCGCCGACCTCTCGCCCCTCGACCAGGGACGGCTGTCGGCCCAGCTGGTCTGGACGTTGCGCCAGGTGTCCGACGTCAAGGGCGTGCGGGTCGGCGCCGGCACGACCACCCTGACCCCGACCGGCGGTGCCGTGCAGTCGATGGGCTCGTGGTCGCGCTACGGCCCCCGCGAGCAGGGCGAGCCGTACGTCGTGGTCGACGGACGACGTCGCGAGGCGGCCGAGCTCGACGGTCGCCGTCTGCGTGACCTGCCTGCCGTCTGGGACGTCGACCCCGACGAGACCGCCGAGCTGGTGGTCGGACCGCAGCGGCTCGCGACCCTCTCGCGCGACCGTGAGCGGCTGCTCGTGCGCCGCACGACGGGGACCGACCGCGTCGAGGTGGCCGTCGACCGGCTCGTCTCGGCCTGGTGGACCACCGGCGACACCCTCGTCGTCGTCGACCGCCCCGGCGGCGGTCCGCGGGTCCGGGTCGTCGAGCCGCAGGCCACGCGCATGCTCCCGCTCGGGGGCCTGGCGGGCCTCGACGTCACCTCCTTCGCGATCTCTCCCGACGGCGCCCGGTACGCGGTGACCACGGGCGGCGTCGACGGTCGTGTGCGGGTCGGTGCGGTCCAGCGCTCGGGCGACGACGCCCTGGTCGGGCTCGGGCCCAGCCGCGCCCTGCCCTGGCAGGTGGGGCGGCCGTCGTCGGTCGGGTTCGTCGACGGCGTGCGGCTCGCGTTCTTCGGCGACACCGAGCTCGGCCGGCAGGTCTTCGAGGGCCTCGTCGACGGCACGTCCCTCGAGGGAGGCGCCGCCGGCGGGGCACCGATCCTGCCCGACGTCGCACCGCGGACGCTCGTCGTGCAGGGCGAGCGTCGCTGGGCGGTCGACCGGCGCGACCGGCTCTGGTACCTCGGCCCGGACTCGACCTGGACCCGGCTCGGCATCACCCGGGTCGCGTCGCTGTCCCCAGGCGGCTGAGCGGCACCGGCTCCACCACGGCCGCGTCCACAGGCACGTGACGGGGTCGGCGGACCGTGCGCCGAGCGGTCCACCCTGGCCGCATGGACTCCTGGCTCGCCGCGGCCGACCTCGCCCTCGGGGCCGCCTGCGCCGGGTGCGGGCGGGTCGCGCTCGACCTGTGTCCCCGGTGCCGCGCGGCGCTGCGGCCCGAGCCGCGACTCATCGACGGCGGGCCGGTGCCCGTCGTGGCGGCGGGTGAGCACGACGGCGTGCTGCGCGAGGTCGTGCTGGCCTGGAAGCGCCGCGGGCACACGCGGCTGACCCCCGTGCTCGGGACGCTCCTCGCCGCGTCCGTGTGCGCGCTCGGCCCGGGCGACCGGGTCGTGCTCGTGCCCGTGCCGACCACCCGGCGCAGCCGTCGGCGGCGCGGGGGCGACCTCGTCGGCCAGGCGGCCGGGCACGCCGCGCAGGTGCTGGTCGACGTCGGCCTGCCGGCCGTGGTCGTGCCCGCCCTCGCCATCGAGCGGCAGCCGCGCGACCAGGTGGGGCTGGGCGCGCGCGACCGTCGGGCCAACCTCGACGGCGCGCTGCGTCGGTCGCGCCGCGCGGTCCCGGGGACCGCCGACGTCGTGCTCGTCGACGACGTCGTCACCACCGGCGCGACGCTCGCCGAGGCGGTGCGGGTGCTCGCGGCCGGTGGCACCAGCGTCCTCGGCGCCGCCGTCGCCGCCGCGCGACCCGCCCCGACGGCGGCTCGTTCCTGAAGGTCGTCGAGGAACTCCGTGTTCCTCTGGTGTCCGCGCGCCGGTCGGTCTAAGTTCGGTGGCATGTAAACATCGCACGACCGAGCGCAGGGAGGCCCCCATGGAAATCGTCGTCAACGGCCGCAACAGCGAGATCTCCGACCGGTTCCGCCAGCACGTCGAGGAGAAGCTGCACCGGGTCGAGAAGTACGACCAGCGCCAGAAGATCAACCGCGTCGAGGTCGAGGTCACGCACGAGAAGAACCCGCGGCAGCACGAGCAGGCCGCGCGCGTGGAGATGACCCTCCGGTCACGAGGCCCGGCGGTCCGGGCCGAGGCCAGCTCGACCGACCAGCACTCCGCGCTCGACGCGGCCATCGACAAGCTCGAGGCCCGGCTGCGTCGCGCCGCCGACCGCAAGCGCATCAGCCACGGCAAGCGCCGGCCCGTCTCCATCGCGGAGATGCCCGCCGAGGTGCCGTCGGGCCTGCTCGACGGGTCCGGCGACGACACCGATGTCGAGACGACCACGATCGCCGGCGTCCAGGTGCAGGGCGACTGCCCGCTCGTGGTGCGCGAGAAGACCCACCAGGGCGTCCCCATGACCCTCGAGCAGGCGCTCTACGAGATGGAGCTCGTCGGTCACGACTTCTACCTGTTCCTCGAGAAGGACTCGATGCGACCCAGCGTCGTGTACCTCCGCAAGGGCTACGACTACGGAGTCATCCACCTCGACGTCGACGAGTCCGGCGACCTGTCGGGCGACGTCGCCCCCTGACGGATGCCGCTCGTGCGTGGCATGATGCACGGGTGACTTCTCGGGCGCCCCGCATCCGCGTGCTGCTCGTCGACGACCAGGAGCTCTTCCGGCGCGGCGTGTCGATGGTCCTGGGCGCCGATGCCGACCTCGAGCTCGTCGAGGTCGGTGACGGCGACCAGGCCATCGCGGCCGTCGAGGAGACACCCGCCGACGTGGTGCTCCTCGACGTGCGGATGCCGGGGCGTTCCGGCGTCGAGGTCTGCAAGACCATCAAGTCGATCTCGCCGTCGACGGGCATCATCATGCTCACCGCGAGCGACGAGGAGTCCGACCTCTACGAGTCGATCCGCAGCGGTGCGTCCGGCTACCTGCTGAAGGACGGCTCGACCTACGACCAGGTCGCCGAGGCCGTGCGCCTCGTCGCGGCCGGCCAGTCGCTGATCAGCCCGAGCATGGCGACGAAGCTGCTCGATGAGTTCGTGCAGATGTCGCGCAGCCCGGCCCCGGCCACCGCGCAGCTGACCGCCCGCGAGCTGCAGGTGCTGCGGCTCGTCGCCAAGGGGCTCAGCAACCGCGAGATCGCCGAGGAGCTGTTCATCAGCGAGAACACGGTCAAGAACCACATCCGCAACATGCTCGAGAAGCTGCAGATGAAGTCGCGCATGGAGGCCGCCATGTACGCCGTGCGCAGCAACCTGCTCGACGACCCGGTCTGAGCGCGCTCCAGCCTCCTCGCGCGGGGCCGCGGCGCCGGTGTCGGTGCCGCCCGGCAGGATGCTCGACGTGACCGAACGTCTCACCACGCTGCAGGCCCGTCGGGTCGCGCTCGCCGCGCAGGGGTTCACCCGCGCCCGGCCGGCCACCGTCGCACGACCCCACCTGCGCAGCACGCTGCGCCGGCTCGGCTTCTTCCAGATCGACTCGGTCAACGTGCTCCAGCGGGCCCACCACCTGCCGCTGTACTCGCGGTGCGGCCCCTACGACCTCGAGCTGTTCCACCGGGCGGCCGGCCGGTCGCCGCGGCTCATGTTCGAGTACTGGGCGCACGTGGCCACCTTCGTCGACGTCGACCTGTGGCCCGCCATGCAGCACCGGATGGCGTCCCGGCGCGGGCTGTGGGGCGGGCCCGACCGCGTCGCCCGCGAGCAGCCGGAGCTCGTCGACGCCGTCCTGGCGCACGTCGCCGAGCACGGTCCGCTCACCGCGCGCCAGGTCGACGCGGCGCTGGGGCAGGAGCGCGAGCGCGACCGCTCGCACTGGGGCTGGAACTGGACGGCCACGAAGAATGCCCTCGAGTTCCTGTTCCACGGCGGACGCCTGACGTCGGCGCGCCGCACGGCGCAGTTCGAGCGTGAGTACGACCTCCCCGAGCGGGTCATCCCCGCCGACGTCCTCGCACGCCCCGCGCTCGACGAGGCCGAGGCGCACCGCGTGATGGTCGAGCACGCCGCCCGGGCGCACGGCGTCGCGACCCTCCCGTGCCTGCGCGACTACTTCCGCTCGGCTCCGGACCCGACCCGTGCCGCCGTCGAGGACCTCGCCGACGCGGGCGTGCTGCTGCCCGTGCGCGTGCAGGGCTGGGACCGACCCGCCTGGCTGCACCACGAGGCGGCGCGCCCCCGCGCGGTGCGCGCCCGGACGCTCCTCAGCCCCTTCGACCCGCTCGTCTTCGAGCGCGAGCGCACCGAGCGCCTCTTCGGCTTCCGCTACCGCATCGAGATCTACGTGCCCGAGGCGCAGCGCGAGTACGGCTACTACGTGCTGCCGTTCCTGCTCGGCGACGCGATCGTCGCGCGGGTCGACCTCAAGGCGGACCGCGCCCGCGGCACGCTCGTCGTCCACGGGGCCTGGTCCGAGCCCGGCGCCCCGGCCGACACCGCGGTCGAGCTGGCCGAGGAGCTGCGGACCATGGCGCGCTGGCTGGCCCTCGGCGCCATCGAGGTCGGCGAGCGGGGCGACCTCGCGGCGGACGTCCGCGCGCTCGTGTAGCCCCAGCGCGCCACCCGTGCCCGCGGTGCTGGTCCCGCGGCATACACTGCGAGAGGTCCGTCTCACCAACTCAGGAGTGCGTCCACCGTGCCCAAGGTCATCGACAAGATCCTCCGCGCCGGCGAAGGCAAGATCCTTCGTCAGCTCGCCGCGATCTCGAAGCAGGTCAACGCCCTCGAGGACGAGTTCCGCGCCATGAGCGAGGACGAGCTCCGCGGCATGACCGCCGAGTTCCGGGAGCGGCTCGACCAGGGTGAGACCCTCGACGACCTCATGCCGGAGGCGTTCGCGACGGTGCGCGAGGCGGCCAGCCGCGTGCTCGGCCAGCGGCACTTCGACGTGCAGGTGCAGGGCGGCGCCGCGCTGCACCTCGGGAACATCGCCGAGATGAAGACCGGTGAGGGCAAGACCCTCGTCGCGACCCTGCCCAGCTACCTCAACGCGCTGTCGGGCAAGGGCGTCCACGTCATCACCGTCAACGACTACCTGGCGCGCTACCACGCGGAGTGGATGGGCCGCGTCTACACCTACCTCGGCCTCAGCGTCGGCATGATCCTGCCGAACATGACGCCGCCGGAGCGTCGCGACGCCTACGCGTGCGACATCACCTACGGCACGAACAACGAGTTCGGCTTCGACTACCTGCGCGACAACATGGCCGATGACATCGCGGCCTGCGTCCAGCGGGGCCACAACTTCGCCATCGTCGACGAGGTCGACTCCATCCTCATCGACGAGGCGCGCACGCCGCTCATCATCTCGGGCCCCACCGAGGACGAGGTCAAGTGGTACGGCGAGTTCGCGCGGATCGTCGGCGCGATGAGCATCGACACCCACTACGAGGTCGACGAGAAGAAGCGCACCGTCTCCGTCACCGAGGAGGGCATCGACAAGGTCGAGGACCAGCTCGGCATCGACAACCTCTACGACGCGGTCAACACCCCGCTCATCAGCTTCCTCAACAACGCCATCAAGGCCAAGGAGCTGTTCAAGCGCGACAAGGACTACGTCGTCATCGACGGCAACGTGATCATCGTCGACGAGCACACCGGACGCATCCTCGACGGCCGTCGCTACAACGAGGGCCTGCACCAGGCGATCGAGGCCAAGGAGGGCGTGCGCATCCGCGAGGAGTACCAGACGCTCGCCACCATCACGCTGCAGAACTACTTCCGGCTCTACGACAAGCTCGGCGGCATGACCGGTACGGCCATGACCGAGGCGAGCGAGTTCGACAAGACCTACAAGCTCGGCGTCGTCCCGATCCCGACCAACAAGCCGGTCTCGCGCATCGACCAGCCCGACCTCGTCTACCGCACGGAGGCCGCCAAGTTCGACGCCGTCGTCGCCGACATCGAGGAGCGCCACGCCACGGGCCAGCCGATCCTCGTCGGCACCACGAGCGTCGAGAAGAGCGAGCGGCTGTCCAAGCTGCTGAAGAAGCGCGGCATCCCGCACGAGGTGCTCAACGCCAAGCAGCACGAGCGCGAGGCCGCGATCGTCGCCGTCGCCGGTCACCGCGGCGCCGTCACCGTCGCCACCAACATGGCCGGTCGAGGCACCGACATCATGCTCGGCGGCAGCGTCGAGTTCCTGGCCGACGCCGAGCTGCGCAAGCAGGGTCTCGACCCGCTCGAGAACGCCGAGGAGTACTCGGCGGCCTGGCCGGCGACGCTGGAGCGCATCGAGGCGCAGGTCGCCGAGGAGAAGGAGGCGGTGCAGGCAGCCGGCGGCCTCGCCGTCATCGGCACCGAGCGCCACGAGTCGCGCCGCATCGACAACCAGCTGCGTGGTCGGTCCGGCCGTCAGGGCGACCCGGGCGAGACCCGCTTCTACCTGTCGCTCGAGGACGACCTCATGCGCCTGTTCAAGGCCGACTGGGTCAACTGGGTTCTGCAGACGATGAAGATCCCCGACGACGTCCCGATCGAGAACAAGCGCGTCACGAACGCGATCGCGTCGGCCCAGACGCAGGTCGAGGCGCAGAACTTCGAGACCCGCAAGAACATCCTCAAGTACGACGACGTGATGAGCCGCCAGCGCGAGGTCATCTACGGCGAGCGGCGCAAGGTGCTCGAGGGCGCCGACCTGGAGGACCAGGTGCGCACGATGATCACCGACACCGTCACGGGCTACGTGAACGGTGCCACCGAGGGCTTCCCCGAGCAGTGGGACCTCGAGCAGCTGTGGACCGCGCTGCGCACGCTCTACCCGGTGTCGTTGACGATCGAGGAGGTCGAGGACGAGGCGGGCGGCCGTGAGGCGCTCTCGCGCGAGTCGCTCGTCGAGACGATCACGGCCGACGCGCTGACGGCGTACGACCGTCGCGAGGAGGAGCTCGGCGCCCCGGTCACCCGCGAGCTGGAGCGTCGTGTGGTGCTCAGCGTCCTCGATCGCAAGTGGCGTGAGCACCTCTACGAGATGGACTACCTGCGCGAGGGCATCGGCCTGCGCGCCTACTCCCAGCGCGACCCGCTCGTGGAGTACCAGCGCGAGGGCTACGAGCTGTTCAGCGCCATGATGGACGGCATCGCCGAGGAGTCCGTCGGCTTCCTGTTCAACCTCGACGTCCAGGTCGAGGAGACCCCGGCCGATGACGAGGAGCACCCGCACCTGCAGGCCAAGGGCCTGGAGCCGAAGGGCGAGCAGAAGCTGTCCTACTCCGCCCCGTCGGAGGACGGCGACGTCGAGGTGCACAGCGAGACCGAGGAGCCGGCCGGCGACAAGCAGCGCCAGGCCAACCAGAAGTCGAAGGCACGGCAGAAGTCGAAGGCGGCGCGCCAGTCGCGCAAGCGCAACCGCTGACCGGCCTCGCCGACGTGGAAGGGCCCGCACCGTCTCGACGGTGCGGGCCCTTCGTCGTGTCGCCCGGTGGGGTCAGGCCCACTCGAGCGCGGTGCAGGTCCACACCGCGCGACCGCGCGGCGAGGTGACGAGCTCGAGCCGGACGGCGATCGCGTGCGAGCGTCCGCGGTGCACCATGCGGCCCGTGACCTCGACGGCGCGCTCGCTCACGACCGACAGGTGCACCGACGCGAGTCGACCGCCCGCGGGTCGACGGTCCTGACGCGTCGGGACGCGACCCTGCCGCACGAGCGCCGTCACCAGTGCGCGGTACGCGTCGGGCGTCATCCACGCCGACAGCTGCCGGGCGGGACGTCCGCCGCACAGCACCTCGGTCACGCCCTGCATGAACCGGGCCAGCGGTGCTCGCAGCTGTCGGGCCAGCTCCTCCCCGTCGCGGGTCTGCGGCACCGGCACGACCGAGGTGGGCGAACCAGGCAGCGGCAGCGGGAGCTGCGCCGGCAGGGCGTCCTCGTCGGTGACGAACCGGGCGGGGGAGCGCAGCTCCGTCGACGTCCTCATGCCGGCTCCCGCGGTGCCGTGAGGCGTTGTCCTGGCTGGAGCAGGTCCGGGTCGGGCCCGACCACCTCGCGGTTCTCCTGGTGCCACTGCTCCGTCGACGTGGCGACGTCGGCGACGCTCGCGCGGGGGCCTGAACGTGACGCGGCGATGCTCCAGAGCGAGTCGCCTGGAGCCACCACCACGGTGTCGGGGGGCGGCTGCGTCGGCGGTCCCACCGGCGGGGTGTCGTGGACCTCCGACGCGGGGCGGTCGGGGAGCACGAGGCCGTCGAGCGTCGATGCGGCGGGACTCGGGTCGGGCGACGGCGACGTAGCGGCGTGCGCCGTGCCGACCGACAGCGTGGTGACGACGCCGGCGACCAGCGCGCCGCGGACGGCACGGGGCAGCAGCCGCGCCGCGACGACCGCCGCGCGGCCGCCGACGAGACCGAGGCCGAGCGCGACGGCGGCCCAGGCCGCGATCGTGAGGAGGACGAGCTCGAGCAGGGAGGTGAGCGCCGTCGGGAACGACGATGCTCCCAGGCCCGCGACGGTGCGCTCCACGGACGGAACCCGCACGAGGAGCACCAGGACCGAGACGAGCCAGCACAGGTGACCGGACCACCGAAGACGCATGATGCTGTTTCCTGACGTTTGACGACGTTTGATGACATCGAAGGTCGGAAGACGCATGAGGTCAAGGCCTCGTGCACAGGTGAGGCCGGGGATGGGACGGGGGTACGGTGCTGGCATGCGCTGGGAGCGTCTGTTCGCCGAGCTCGAGGCGTCGCTCGACGACGACGCCCTCCTCGAGCGCGACGCCCTGGTCGCGGAGCTGCGCGACGAGGAGTGGTCACGGACGCCGTGGCGCTCGCTGCTCGGCGGTTACGTGGAGCTGGAGCTGCTGGGCGCCGGTCGGCTGGCCGGCGAGGTCCGGTTCGCGAACGACCGGCTCGTGCGCCTCGACGCCGGCAGCGTCGAGCACGTGGTCGCGATCGACGCGGTGACCGGCGTGCGCACCGACGGCCGCGCTCCGGCACCGTCCACGGTCGACGCCCGGCTGGGCTGGCCGCACGTGCTCCGCCGGCTGCGCGACGACGGCGACGAGGTCCGGGTGGTCAGGACCGACGGCGCGACCCTGCGCGCGCAGGTGGTGCGGGTCGTCGACGGTGGCGTCGTGCTGCGCACGGCCGAGCGTGACCTGCTCGTGCCCCTGCGCGCCCTCGCCGTGGTCACGCTGGGCCAGTGAGCTGGTGGCCCGATGAGCCTGCCGGGGCTGGTCGCCGTCAGCGCGTGACGTCGTCGGGCTGGTCGGCGAGGTCGGCGTCCGACAGCTCGGCGACGGCCTGCTCGGCGCGGGCGTACTGGCGGCGGATGTAGTCCTCGAGCTGGTCGTTCTCGACCCGCCACTGGTTCCGTCCGCCGATCTGGATGCCCTTCAGCTCGCCCGAGCGCACCAACGCGTACACCTGGCGCACCGTCACGTTCAGCACCTCGGCCACGTCGGCGAGGGTGAGGAACCGAGGAGTCGCATCGGACATGGGCCCATGCTCCCACGGCCTGGTGTCACCGGCCGTGACCGTCTCGGGGCTGTGGACGGACGTCCCGATCCACACCCCCGTGCTGGACGACATCGCTGCCATCGCAGTAGAAACGGGCCATGGTGATCGGGCGGGGGCCACGGCCAGGTGGCGACGGCAGCAGGAGCGGTGCGGTACCGGTGGGGGCGTCGGGCGGGCCCGCCGCGCGGCTGAGGCAGCAGCCCTGGACGGACCCGCGGCTGGTCCTCGGGGTGCTGCTCGTGCTCGGCGCGACGGTGCTCGGCGCGTCCGTGG